>JBIKSN010000042.1:0-16525 GCA_044348585.1 Flavipsychrobacter sp. | reverse complement strand
ACAATGCCCCGCATGAGTTCATCATCGGGCATAGGGATACTGACCTGAAACCTTTTCTTTCATTTGTGCATCGCACCTATAACGCTACCGACCTTTTGTATTTCATAGATGTGTTGCAGCGGCACTACAAGGAACACACATCACTGGAAGATGCTTTTGTGCCCGGCGCTAAATACAAGGAGCCTATTGTGGAGCAGGCATTGGTGCGCTTTCATGAATACTTCTTTGAAGGAGAACATCCGGACCGTACCCGCAAGCATGTGGCCACGCCCGCCCGCAACTCGGCATGCAAAAGACTGAACATGTATCTGCGCTGGATGGTACGCAAAGACAAGTGTGGCGTTGATTTCGGGATATGGAAGAAGATAAGTCCGTCACAACTGGTGTGCCCGCTGGATGTGCATGTGGCAAGGGTGGCAGCAAGGCTGGGCATGATACCCAACGACAAGGCCGACTGGAAGAACGCGTTGTTGTTGACAGAGCAACTGCGAACTATGGATGCGGCAGACCCGGCAAAGTATGATTTTGCATTGTTCGGGTTGGGGGCAGAGGAGCGGCTATGATCGTTTCTCCAGCTTCAGCAGGCAATAATGTTTCACCTCTTTCGAGCGTGTAGCGGGGTTCAGGAAGCCTGGTGTGAGCTCACTCACTTTATAGAATACACCTTCTTTCTCGGTAGTGTACCTGATGCCCATTTGGTTGATCTGAGGCAGGTGCTCGGGCATAGTAAGGAGGTATTGCCTCGAGCCGATATCGGTAAGTGTATCTATGCTGATGATGGTGCCGTTGGCGTAGAACCTTATGGCGTTGATGGGGTCATCTATACGGTACACGGCTACATCTTCTGTTTTGATCCCTTTTTCCCTGATGTAGCGACCTGTTTGTGAGCCCACCTGATAGGACAGCAGATTGTAATAGAAGAAGTTGGTAAGCAGCGCGTTTACTATGATGATGCCCGCGGCCGGCAGCCACAGCAATTTCCCCTGCATCTTTTTATTGAAGGCAAGGTATAACCATAGCCCTACGCCGGATGTCCAGAGCGCCATCAGAACTATTCCACCGCTGAACGACCATGCGGTAAGTGCCAGCAATGCCACAAGCAGCAGCACCGTTATGACGATATGCGTCGGCACCATCACTTTTGTGAGGCGGGGATAGTTGCCGCTAAGCATTTCCTGTATTAGCCGGGCGGTCATGATAGCAGCAAGCGGGAAGGCAACAAAGATGTAGTGCGGCAACTGGTAGGCTGATGATCCCAATGCCAGATAGACGAGTATGAAGCCGCCGGTAGTGATCCATTCGCCGGAGAGGGGTACTCGGAACCTATTTCGGATAAGTGAGCCTACGTTCAGTATGATAGCTGTGATGAAGAGGAAGATCCATGGCAGGAACGACCAGAGCATGTTCAGCATCAGGAAATCTATCTTGGCACCGTTGCTCCACGGGCTTTCGCCGGTGATGCGTCCAAAGCTCTGTGACCAATAGAAGAACCGGAGCCCTGAAACACCGGTTGTGCCATTCACCAGTTTCTCTGGGTGCATATCGAACTGCTGATACAGGCCAATGCTCATGGGGATGAGCATAACAGCTATGACCAATAGTGCGGGAATAAAGCCGGGGCTCAGGAAATTCTTCCATTGGCGTTTAAGGACCCAGTCGGTGCCGAAGCACAATACCGGTAATATGAGCGCTATTGGTCCCTTCGTCATCATGCCCAGCGCAATTGCAGCCGCACCGCCCAGCAGGTAAAGCAGGCGTCGGGATACGACCCATTCCTGTATCAACCAGATGGAGGTGACTGCGCAGCTCATCAGCACCGTATCGCACCGCACATCATTTGTCCACAGGAACATACCCTGGCAACTTGCCAGAATAAGCGCTGCCATGCGACCGGTAGATTCATCGTACAGTCGTTTTGCCAGTTTGTATGTGGCAAATATGGCCCACAACGCAAACAGCAAAGATGGGAACTTGTAACCGAAGTTGTTGACGCCGAAGATCTTCATACTTGTTGCACTGAGCCAGAACAACAAAGGTGGTTTGTCCAGATAGTCTATGCCCCGGTCGTAAATGTGCAGGTAGTCTCCGCTCACCATCATTTCCCGGCTTATCTCGGCATATTGTGATGCGTCAACATCCATTGTATCCACCCGCACGGCTGTGAAGTAGATGAGGGCGATGACAATAAATATCCAGAATGGGATCCGTGGCATGATAAAACTTTTCCAGCCGCAAAAATAGTCGCAATTTTATGGTATGCTTCAATTAAAATATTATTCCTACGACCTTCCATTCGAATACCCGTTCACCATAGCCAAGGGCACCAAGACGCATCAGCCCACATTGATCACAGCATTGGGAGTGGGTAATATGTATGGTTTCGGGGAGGCGCCGGCCATAGCGTATTACGATGTGACTGTGGAGGGCATGAAGGAAGTGCTTGCAGAGAAAAAGGGAATGATAGAGAAGTTCGCACTAACCGATCCGGCACGCTTCTGGCATTTTCTGCATCATCTTATTCCCGGTCAGCATTTTCTTACGGCTGCACTTGATATAGCCGGCTGGGATCTTTTCGCGCAGATGCGCAGGATGCCTTTGTATAAGTTGTTGGGGATAGAAAGAGGTGTTATGCCAATCACAGATTACACGATAGGTATGGACACAGCAGAGAATATGGTGGCCAAGGTAAGGGCGCATCCGTGGCCGGTGTATAAAGTGAAATGTGGTGGTGCGCACGATATAGACGCCATAAGGGCATTACGCACAGCTACCGACGCGCCCTTCAGGGTGGATGCAAATGAGGGTTGGACGTTTGAAGAGGCTAAGCTGCTGCTGCCCGAACTGAAAGCACTTGGCGTGACCCTGGTGGAACAACCCTTGCAGAGGACCGCATGGGAAGAAATGGTGGCGCTGAAGGCAGTATCACCGTTGCCGTTGTTTGCTGATGAGAGTTGCCGCACGGAGGATGAGGTGAAATTGTGTGCTGCCGGATTTCATGGTATCAATATAAAACTCACCAAGTGCGGGGGCATTACGCCTGCTATGCGCATGATAAAGGAAGCGCGCACGCTGGGGATGAAGGTAATGATGGGTTCTATGAATGAAAGTTCGGTGGGTACTGCGGCTATAGCGCACCTGATGCCACTGCTCGATGAGGTGGATGCAGATGGACCGCTTTTGCTGAAACAAGATCTGGCAGAGGGGCTTTCTTATAACAACGGAGTGATCTCTATTACAGAACGCCCCGGCCTGGGACTCAGGGTAACAGGTCCTAAGCCATCATCGGCGTTTCAGGTTTAGTCGTGTTGCCTGCGTTTACTGAGCCAGAACAGGATAAAAAACAGGAACAGGAACAGCAGGTAATTCACTACCACAAAAACAGCATATATCTTGCCGGCCTCGCTGCTGAAAAAGGGGATGTGCCGCAAGCTGGTGAACCGCCATACGAACAATATGCTCACCGGAAGTGAGAATATAAGGCAACTGATGAGCGTGCGTTTATTGAAGAATTCTTTCAACATGCCGGTGCAATGTAGGTTAATATAAAATTTGCAGGATCATTGGCCCAGCATTCGTTTCATTTCCATAACGTCCATTTCAAGGTCGGCCAGACGGTGATAAACTTCCGCCGGCTCGCTGAAGTCGCTGCTTATTTTCATTCGGCCATACCATACCTCCTGTACATCTTCGGGCGATATCTCAAGGGTGGGGAACTCATGACGGTGGGCAATGGTGTCTGATTTCAGATATAGTTTTCCTCTTTCTTTCAGGCGGTTCACTACCCGCTTCACGGCTATACCTCCTTTATGTACCACAACATATACCCGGTTGTCGCGGATATCTTCCAGTTTGTCCACCCATTCACCAATTATGCGGTCGCCGTGCAGCACATTGGGTGCCATTGAGGGCCCTTCAACCTCGAACATACGGTAGGTGGAGTTGCTAAGGCCCGGAAGTCGGAAGGTGGGCAGGGTTTCCATGAATTCGGCGTCGCCGTATCCAAGCAGATAGCCTGCACGAGCCTTTACCGGTACATATATGATGTTGTCATTACCTTCTTTATCTACGGCTATGATCCTGGGTATGGCGCTGTAGCCGGCAGGCTCTTTTTTGCTGAAAGCCCCCCGCAACATCAGGTCTTTTTCGTTGGAAGAATCATCATCTTCCTTCTGTTGTTCCATGTTTTTTGACAAAAGATCGTCCAGAGATACGCCAAAATACTTGGCAAACGACCGAAGGGTCTCCACATTAGGTTCGCTGATGCCGGCCTCGTAGTTGGCTATGGTGGTGCGACCAATATTCAGCTCAGAGCTAAGCCCATCCTGTGTTTTGCCCGATTTCTTACGGAGAAATTTTAAGTTGTTCGGTAAGTACATGACGCAAAGGTAAATAATTTTTTCCAGAAAATTTGGATTTGTCAAAATTATTGGAATACCTTTGTGTCATGATCGATGACAATTTCAATTGTCGCACGGTCGAAGGTGCCGAAAGCACACCCTGCAACCCACATCACACAACCCTAAACCACTATCCGAACCATAAAAACAAACCTATATGACACACGAACAAAAAAGACAGGTAAGAGAGGCATTGATGCGCTACACCGCAAATTTCGATACGCAGGCGGAAGCTGCTGCGAGTCTTGATGCGGTGAGCTCTTCCACGATCTCATTGATCAGGAATAACAACTGGGAGCTGCTGAGCGATCGCCTGTGGCACCATGTGGCCCGCCAGGTCGGCTTTTATTGCCGCGAATGGCAGGCCGCTGATACCGGCGCGCACATGTTGCTGCGCATACTGTTCTCTGACGCGCAACACTATGCGATGGCGTATGCAATAGCTATGAGCGCGGGCCTGGGCAAATCATTCACTCTTGCGCATTATGCCAAGACCAATGAAAACGTGATCTGTATATCGGGAAAGGACACGCACAACCGCCGCTCGTTCCTGCAGACAATGCTGCAGTCACTTGGCGAAGCACCCGAAACATCGACAAAGGAAATGATGAAGCAACTGGTGGCAGCTATCTGCGCAAAGGACCAGCCGCTTGTGGTGATAGATGATGCACAGCATCTTAAGGATAGGGTGCTGCTGTTGCTGGCGCTTATTGCTGCCGAACTATCAGAGAAGGCAGGCATTGTGATAATGGGTGACGCTACGTTGCGTATGCGCATCATAGAAGGGGTGAGGATGAAGCGTGCCGGTTTCGCGGAGATCTATAAAATAATCGGCAGGCGTTTCATTACGCTGAACAGCATATCCGCTGCAGACACAGAAGCGGTTTGCCGTGCCAACGGAGTGCATGACGAAGATGTGATAGCCTGCATAGCGGCAGACAGCAACAACCTGCATGCGGTGACAAGCCATATAGTTCAGCACCTGGACAGGAGCATTGCCGCATAAACAAAATTGTAACCAATAAAATCAATAATATATGTATTACACTTCAGTTTCAGCCACACAAGCATCTACAGTATCAGCACCTGCGCGCCGCAATGCAAGGTCCGCAGCCGATATGGTAAAGGAAAGGACAGGTATGAATGTTGCAGTGCTGCAATATCCTACAGAGATGGTGAACAATACACCTCAACGTATGCTGCATGTCATTGCAATGGCTTTGGATATGAGCCCGGAGGCATATAAGATGAAGACCCGTGTACGCAATGTAGTGGAGTTAAGGTTTGTTGCCACACTCTTTCTGAGGCAGTATTTCCCCGCGCTCACATTGCAGCAGATAGCCGCTTATTTCGGCGGGCAGGACCACAGTTCTGTTATCAACGGTCTTTCGCGTGCTTACAACCTGATATACATACAGGATGCCGAGTTTCTGAAGAAGTACAATGCAGTTTTAAAATCAGTGACATCATGGCTAAGAAAAGAGGCATAAGGTTGCGTGTCAGTCATCAGCGTGTAGAAGCCCTGCATGAGATATGTGGCGAGATGCTATCGGAATTCAGACCGGACAATGACCACCGCCAACTGCTGCACGAGTATATGCAGGAACTGCGCTGTAAACTGGAGGAAATGCTGCAACGCAACCAGGAAAACTATACGCTGATGCTTGCAGGCCCCGAGGCTGTTGCATTTTACCAGTTGTGGAATATGCTGGACATAAAACACGACAAGTACGCATTGCTGATAGTTGACAATCTGCTGCGCAAGATGAGCTTGCTGGCGGCATAAGGAAGTAAAAAGCTATAAACCGATAATACTATGAGAACAAAAGTGAGAAAGGCGTTGACCGTGACGCAGGAGCAGTTTGAAGAAGCTATGCAGCGCTATGCTGAGGCAGAACGCAGAGAGGCCGAGATAGGCAGAATAATAGAGATGGAGGTAAATGAGATGCTGAGTAAATATGAGGACGAACGACTTTGTCTGTCTCAGGGAAAACAGATCGCATTCGGTATTGCCCGCATTTATTGCAGTGAGAACAAAGATACCTTGTTCGGCAAGCGAAGGAGTATAGGAACTATGCACGGAGTGGCTGGTTTCAGACTAGGTACACCCGCGTTGCGACTGCAGAAAGGAGCCAACTGGAGCAAGGTACTTGCGGCACTAAAAGAGAAACTACCCGAATATGTGCGCACTACAGAAGAGCCGGCAAAAGCATTGCTGCTGGCCTCCAGAAATACCGAAAAAGTTGCGCCGGTACTCATGGAGCTTGGTCTGCAAGTGGTGCAGGAAGATCTGTTCTACATAGAGACCGGTAAGGCGGCATAAGGAACAAAACATAAAACAAGAAAGCATGACACACGATTTTACAGAGTTGCTACTCTCTACCGACCCAACGCCAACCGGTGTATATGTTAGTCCCGCATCGCAAAGCCGGACCCGTAGAGAGCAAAAACACGATATGCTGCTTACTTTTTACCGCCATGCAGGCACCCCGAGGCGAAAACGAAAGACAGCCCCCGTAAAACCTACGCTATTGAGTACCTTATTGTCGTTGTGGACATGAAATATCACCCATATTGCCTTAAAACAGCAGTATGGGTGATTTGTGTATTAGTGCGAAATATGAGTATCCGCTCTAAAACAAACAAATGCGTAATGTTTTAATGCGTATAGTAGTTGTATATACATGCAATTTTCCCCGGTTGAACTGAAAGTTTTACACAGTGCTGAACGGGTGAATAAAAAGATAAAACCTACTGTAAGTCGCTAATTATCAACCAAATAATTTTTTGAAATCAAAAAAATAAGGTTAGATTTGTATGGATGGATATCAAGTACGCCACTAAACGTTTCACAAATTCCGAGACCACTACTTATATATTAGTGGCTTTTGTATTGGGCGTAGTACTCATCGGTACGATTCGCATTTTACTGATGTAAATCACAACCCAAGGCCGTTACGGTGTAGTTATTTCCCGGCTTTCAGCAGACTACTATACTCAGCAGGTGAATTGATAATGGAGATCGCTTTTTCCAATTCCTTATCGTATTGCATGGTTTGTGCCATACGCCCCCGTGTGTAGTAATACCTTGATGCGATCTCACTCTCCAACACATGACGCACCTGGTCTTTGTGTTTCAGAAGGTCTTGCTTTTTGTCGTGCGACAACTTGCTTTTGAGTGCCTCAAATTCTGCTTTCACATTGTCGTAATATTTCTCGCGCAGCGCAATGTTCTTCAGAGAATCGAATTGGATCTCTGTTTCTGTTTTGTAGGAATAGTCTTTGTTCTCTATCCATTTAGTGAATTGATTGAACTCAGCCTCTGTGAGCGAGAACTTTGTAGGATCCGGGATAGAGGAATGTTTCGCTGCATATTCGGTAGCGTAGTCAAAGATGTAATTCTTTGAGTATAACGTAGTGGCAACAAGGCTCATTGGTTCGTCTTTCACCACAATGTCGGGCGATACGCCGCCGCCGCTCAGAACACTACGTCCTGCTTTTGTTTTGAATGTTTTGCGCAAAGAGTCAGCAACAGTACTTACGCTGCCATCCGCATTTCTGTGCGCGTAGTCTATAGCCTGTATGCAACGGCCGCTTGGCGTGTAGTATCTGGCCACCGTAAGCTTCAGATGCGATTTGAAGCCGAGAGGTCGTGTCACCTGAACGAGGCCTTTACCATAAGAACGTTCGCCGATGATGACACCCCTGTCCAGATCCTGAATAGTTCCGGCAACGATCTCGGAAGCTGATGCAGACGAACGGTTCACAAGTACTGCAAGTGGTAAGGACTTGTCCCATGCAGGCAACATGGTTTTATACTCCTTATCCATTTCGGGAACTTTGTATCTGGTACTCACAACCGGTTGCCCTTTGTCGAGGAAGATATTGCAGGTCGCAACGGCTTCGTCCAGCAGCCCCCCCGGGTTGTTGCGAAGGTCCAGAACCAGCCCTTTCAATGCAGGTTGTACTTTTCTGAGACTGTCGAAAGCGTCTTTGACCTGTGCACCACACGCCTGTGTGAATTGAGTGAGGCGCACATAGGCAATATTATTCTGCGCGCCTACCAGGCCTGCATAAGGCACACTGGAGATCTCAATTTCACCACGCGTAATGAGTTTTTCAGATGTCACTTGTGTGTAGGCATCCTTCACTTTCATTTTCAGTTGCGTGCCCGGAGAACCCTTGAGGAGCGACCCAAGATCGTCAACACTCTTACCTTTCAATGATTGTCCGTCGATGGCCTCTACCATATCGCCGGGATGAAGCCCGGCCACATGAGCGGGGCTATTCTCGTACACATCGGCTATGTAAATGTCATCGCCCTTGCGTTGCATATTGGCGCCAATGCCACCGTATTTGCCGGTGGTCATGAATTCATAATCTTCTATATCTGCCTCTGAAATAAAATTGGTGTAGGGGTCGAGCTCCTGCAACATGGCGTCAACTCCGGTTTTCACGAGTTTGCCCGGCTCTATCGGATCCACGTAGAATGAGTTCAGTTCTTTGAAAAGATTGCTGTATATGTCGAGGTTCTTTGATATCTCAAAGTAGGGATCGGTGGGAGTGGCCCGGATGAAAAAGAATGCAGTGCCGGTGAGCAATGCTCCGGCAAGAAAACCACGCGCTGTAAAGTTCTTTCTTGGTCTGTTCACGGTACGCTGAATAAAGAATTACGAATTTACGGGTTTTAGCACCGCAGCAAGAAATTAATTAGTTGGGGTGTTGTGAATATTGTTATATAAATGGTAATTTGTACCCGTGTCAGGGTGCCGGGTTGTTTCCGGCAGCCACTGTTCATCCGCACATAGTTATGAATCGCAGAAACTTCATACATCTTCTGCTTTGCCTGATGTTGGCCGGCTTCACAGCCGCAGCACAAAAGCCATTTACTGAAGGGGTGATCGTGTACAACGTGGAGTTGGTATCGCCTGACAATACCAGTGTAAAGGGCATCTACACATTCAGCATCAAGGATGCAATGATAAAGAAAGAGCTGGTGCTTGAAAACGGCTATGTTGACGTCACATTGCTGGATAGTGATGAGCAAACGATCTATTCCCTTCAGAACAGGGGTGGTAAGAAATATGCCATTCAACTGAATATGGAAGAAACCATAAAGAAGCAACAGCATTACAAGGGTTTCAGGATAGTTGATGAGGTACATTCCGGGAAGAAGTTGAGCGGACTTGATGTGTTCAACGCACGCATCGTCTATCCGGATGGTGTGCGGTCTGACGTGTCTTACACAAAAGAATGGCGGCCCGCATATGCGGTTACGTTCAACAGGTTTCCTGATGCAATGTTCTTCCCGCTCAATTTCTACTACAACGAGGCGGCGGGAACTATGAATTTTGTGGCCACAAAGATGGAGGCTTGTCCCGTAGCTTCTTCCATATTCCGTATACCCGCGGAATACAAGATCATTACATACGATGTCTATTTGCAGTTGATCAAAGAGTAATATGCCTCGAATTTTACTGCTTGTCTGTTTTCGCTTCTTGTTGTGCAGTTTCGGTATTGGTCTGTTCTCAGCCCTGCAGGCATCGGCACAGACCCCAACGGATATGAAAGTATTGGAGGAACACCGCAATGCCTCCGGTGACATAGTGCGTACCATTCAATACACTCAGGGTGGCAGGCGGGTGACCGAGACCCGCACCATAAAGCAGTTTCAGCCACTTACACAACCGATAAACCCCGATACACTGAACCGTGACTCGTTGCTGGTGGTTGTGAGCAAGAGTCGCTTTGTACTGGACGTGTACTACAGACGAAAAAAGATAAGAAGTTATAAGGTTGTATTTGGTCCCAAGCCGAAAGAGAACAAGATGATGAAGGGAGACAGGTGCACACCTGAAGGGAAATTCTCTGTGCTGAATAAGCATGTGAGTGCGCGGTATGATAAATTCATACAGATAGACTATCCGAATGACTCGTCACGTGTCAGATTCGAGCTACTGAAGAAAAAAGGGGCCATACCGGCCAATGCGGAGATAGGGGGTGATGTGGGCATACACGGCATATGGAAGGGCGGCGACGAAATGATAGATATGGGTGTAGGCTGGACCGACGGCTGCATTGCCATGAAGAACAAGGATATCGAGGAATTGTACGGTATCCTGGATGTAGGTGTGAAAGTATTCATCAGAAAGTGATGGCTGACCCCGGTGGTGTCTCAGTTATCAAACTTATCCGCTAATTTCGCACACAAATAATTATCAATGAATAAGGTAGTAGCTGGTGCCGATGTGGCCATTCAGGACATTCCGTCGGGTGCAACGATCATGTTAGGTGGTTTCGGCTTGTGCGGTATTCCTGAGAATTGTATCGCGGCAATGGTAAAGAAAGGTATCAATAACCTTACCTGCATTTCGAACAATGCCGGTGTGGATGATTTTGGTATAGGCTTATTGCTGCAGAATAAGCAGGTGAAGAAAATGATCTCGTCTTATGTGGGTGAGAACGCTGAATTTGAGCGCCAGCTGTTGAGCGGGGAGCTGGAAGTGGAATTGATCCCTCAGGGCACACTGGCGACTCGTTGCATGGCCAGCGGCTATGGTATGCCCGCTGTATACTTGTTGGCAGGTGTGGGCACAGAGGTAGCAGAAGGAAAGGAGGTGCGTGAATTCAACGGTAAGAAGTACCTGCTGGAGCACGCATTCGACTCGGATTTCGCAATTGTTAAAGCATGGAAAGGCGACACATTGGGTAACCTGGTTTTCAAGGATACCGCCCGCAATTTCAATCCGATGATGGCAATGGCCGGCAAGATAACGATAGCTGAAGTAGAAGAGCTGGTGCAGCCGGGTGAGTTAGATCCTAATTACATTCATGTACCGGGTATCTATGTTCATCGCATTTTTCAGGGCGTCAACTACGAAAAACGTATTGAACAGCGTACTGTGAGAAAGCGGTAGAAAAGGGTAAAAGGTTATTCTGATAAACCGGATTTTTAATAAAATTATTCCATTAATACTATGGGTTTAAATAAGGAGCAGATCGCTGCAAGGATAGCAAAGGAACTGAAGAACGGATACTATGTAAATCTCGGTATCGGTATCCCTACGCTAGTTGCTAATTATATACCTGAAGGAGTGAATGTGATCTTGCAGAGCGAGAATGGCCTGCTGGGTATGGGGCCTTTCCCCTTTGAGGGTGAGGAAGATCCGGATCTGATAAACGCGGGCAAACAGACCATCACTACTCTTCCGGGGTCAGTGTTCTTCGACAGTGCCATGAGTTTTGGCATGATCCGTGCAGGGAAAGTGGACCTCACGGTGCTGGGTGCCATGGAAGTGGCCGAGAACGGAGATATAGCCAACTGGAAAATACCCAACAAGATGGTGAAGGGTATGGGTGGCGCTATGGATCTGGTGGCTGCAGCAAAAAACATAATTGTGGCCATGCAGCATACCAACCCAAAGGGTGAAAGTAAATTGTTGCCTCGCTGCACATTGCCGCTGACGGGTGTAGGATGCGTTAAAAAGATCGTCACGGATCTGGGTGTTTTTGATGTGACCGCCGATGGATTTGTATGCATAGAACACGCGCCGGGAGTGACGATAGAAGAGATAAAAGCAAAAACAGCCGGAAAGCTCACTATTGCTGCTGATGTGAAGGAAATGACTGTTTAAAACACGTTAAAGTCTTTCAAAATCAGGATTCCCAACAGTTTTATGACAGTTAGGTGCAGACCAGTTGATGCGAACAGATGTATATTTGTCTTAACTACTCTCCTAAAACAGCTATTATGAAACACACAGAAGGTTATGTAAATCATATTATCGAGCATGGGGTTGCTACGATAGAATTCTACCATCCGTCCAGCAATTCGTTGCCGGCTGCTATTTTGAACGACCTCGCCAAGACGATCAATGACATTGGTATCGATAATCGCGTGAAGGTCATCATTCTGCGCAGCGCAGGTGATGGTGCGTTCTGTGCCGGTGCCTCATTTGACGAGTTGATGGCGATCACCAACGAGGCCGAGGGAAAACGCTTCTTCAGCGGGTTCGCTCATGTTATCAATGCCATGCGCAAGTGCCACAAGCTCATTATAGGTCGTGTGCAAGGCAAGGCTGTTGGTGGAGGTGTAGGTCTTGTTGCTGCAACTGATTATGCAATTGCTACTGAAGGTGCTGCGGTAAAACTCAGTGAACTGGCCGTGGGTATCGGTCCGTTTGTGGTTGGTCCGGCTGTGGAGCGCAAAATTGGAGTATCAGGCTTGTCTCAATTGGCTATAGATGCGACCGGTTGGCGTTCGGCTGAGTGGGCCAAACGTCGCGGACTGTATTCTGAGATGCATTCAAACATTAGTGAAGTTGATGACGCGGTGAACAGGTTAGCTGAGCGACTCGCACAAAGCAGTCCGGAGGCAATGGCGCAATTGAAGAAAGTTCTGTGGCACGGTACCGAAAACTGGGATGTATTGCTTTCTGAACGCGCGGCGATCAGTGGTCATTTGGTGTTGAGCGAGTTCACCAGGAATGCGATCAACAGCTTCAAGGCAAAAAACGCTAAATAGCAAACATTTATAAATACACTAATTTTTCATTTGGGGTCGGTTCTTCCGACCCCATTTTTTTGTGGTTAAAATTCAAGTGTCGGTACCGTAAATAAACCACGGATTAATTCGAGGAAATCCCAACGTATTACTGAATCACATCGTCTATTTAACATTATTTTATTAACTTTATTTCCCGTCCCTATCCTCAAATGAGAACATAATAATATAGTTGATGAGAATATACCGTATAGTTCTTTTATTGTTCATTCCGCTTTTTGTGGTGCAAAGTGCCCGTGCACTTACTGCCGGATTTACGGCAAGTACGCTTTCGGGGTGTGCGCCATTACTTGTGAATTTTACCAATTCAACCTCGCCCATGTCCGGTACCACTTTTTCCTGGACATTCGGAACATTCGGCTCTTCTACGCTTACTAATCCTTCGGTTTACTTTACAACTCCGGGTACTCATCTGGTAACGTTGGTAGCTACCAATGGTGGATCGACCAGCACCTCAACGGTTACAATTACGGTACACCCGTCTCCGACGGTGAGTTTTGTTGAGACAGACTCCACTGTTTGTCCGGGCACTCCCATTACGTTTACCAGCACTACTTTGGGTGGTGTACCCGGTACTGTAACGTGTACCTGGAACTGGGGCGATGGTGGCACCTCAACGGGATCGCCTGCAACGCACACGTACCCTTCTCCGGGCAACTATACCGTCACATTGTTTGCCACTAACGCTATGGGCTGTCAGGCATCGTTGGTCAAGTCGTCACATATACATGTGTCCACACCGCCGATCGCGTCACTTATCGTTCCGTTCACGGCGTGTAACCCACCGGCTACTATCACGTTCTCAACGGCCAGTGTAGGGTCGGCACCACCGCTCAGTTACAGTTGGTGGTTCGGTGGTTCGTCTTACGGAACCGGGCCGACACCATCATTCACTTACGCAGCGCTGGGTACTTTCCCTGTGAAATTGGTTGTAACAGACGCCAATGGCTGTAAAGACAGCGCTAATTCCAGTGCCGTGATCAGTAATCTTGCGGCATCGTTCACCGGTCCGGATACGGTATGCGTTTTCTCAACGGCTACTTTTACCAATACCAGCACCACTTTTACCTCGTGCACCTGGAATTTTGGTGATGGCGGCACCAGTACAGCCTATCATGGATCACATGCTTACAGTTCACCCGGTACCTATACAGTAACACTCACCATCAACAGCGGTTCTTGTACACACACTTTTTCGCGAGTAATAATAGTGCTTCCCGGCCCGTCTGTTACCATGACCATATCTCCGCCAGATCCATGTCCGGCTCCTGTGACGCTTAGTTATACAGGGACATCGTCCAGCCCGGGTACGGTATTTACGTGGGTGTTTGAGGGTGGTGCTACCGCGACCGGCAGTACGGTATCGCATACCTATATGACCAACGGAATCAAAACGGTGAGTCTGATAGTACTGGATCCGGTGCATGGTTGTCGTGATACGATCACCAGAAATGATACAATATATAATCTCGATTTCAGGGTGAATGCAACACCCGACCGCGGCTGTGTGCCATTGACAGTGAGTTTCACCGGTGCCGCATTTTACAATGTTCCACCGCCGGGATGGTTGCCTTATCCCTTTGCATTGGGTTCCTGGACCTGGGATTTCGGAGACGGCTCTGCACCCAGCACCGCTGCCACGCCTACACACGTCTATACAGCCACCGGAATCTACACAGCCACTGTTACTGCTGTAACAGCCAATGGTTGTACCGTGGTAGATACTGTCCGCGTTTGGGTAGGCGCCCCGCCGCAAGTAATATTCTCGGCATCGCCCCGTCACATTTGCTACAGCTCACACACACCGGTCATATTTCAGCCTACTGTTGTTGTAGCACCCGTTGATGAATACCATTGGGTATTCGGCGATGGTGGGGCTACGGTATATGATACAGCCATTCCACCGGGTTCTGTGGCGCATGTGTATTCAGTGCCGGGCACATTTACTGTAACGGTTACACCTTATTGGAGGGGATGCCCGGGAGTGCCATACACCATTGCAAACTATATTGTAATAGATCCGCCAAAAGCCATCATAGGAGACAGTATCTATTGCGCACCACGCACGCGGGTCAAATTCTTTGACAGCTCGATAGGCGACGATACACATCTGTGGATGTTCGGTGATGGTACAACATCGACGGTTGATGACCCGGTACACGACTATCCTTCATTGGGGACATATACGGTTACATTAGCTACGCATCATGTAGCAAGCGGATGCCGCGACACAGCCCGACGAGTGATAGTGCTATCGGGGCCGGTTCCCAATTTCACAGCAACATCTACCGGAATATGTAAGGGACAGTCCATTACATTCATGTCCACTACTTCCAGCCCGTCAATGGTGACCAACTATTACTGGTATGTTGATACCTGGACGTTACCACCGGGCCCAGGTGCCACAAGTACGTCCTATACGCGCACCTTTAGTGCGCCTACAGACACAGGATATCATACCATCAGACTCGTGATACGGAATATCAACGGATGCCATGATACGCTTACAAGAACGAATTACATAAAAGTAGGCGCACCACATGTGGAGTTCACACTTTCACCTACAACCGGTTGTGCGCCGCTGAATGTGACATTTACGGATGCAAGTACGGCGGTGTCCGGAACGACCCTTGCTTCGCACAACTGGCGTTTCGGCGATGGTGGCGCGGCAACAGGCAATCCGGTTTCCCATACCTACATATCGGGAGGAACGTTTGCGATATGGCATCGGGTCACTGATGATCTTGGTTGTCGCGATTCCGTGATGCATACGGTAACGGTATACAAGCCTACGGTCAACTTTACGGCAAGTAGTGTGAATCCGTGCAAGGGTGCGCCGGTTAGTTTCACTATAGGTGCGGGAGTGGGTGCTGCCAGCGCTGTGTGGGATTTTGGCGATGGTGGAACATCTACCGCCATGACGCCTATACACGTCTATACCACCACAGGTACATTCAACGTGAAACTGACTATCATAGATTCTCATGGTTGCTCGGGAGATACAACCTATGTCGGCTATATCAACATCGTGCACCCTACCGCCAATTTCAAAATGAGTGATTCGGTGTCGGTATGTCCACCATTGTTTGTCAATTTCACCAACCTCAGTACGGGCGCGACGATCTATAACTGGAGTCTTGGCGACGGGTCGTTCTCTTCGATGTTGTCGCCGTCAAATATGTACATCACTTCCGGTCTGTACAATGTGCGGCTTGTAGCGACCAACGTATTTGGCTGCACCGACACGGTTGTAAAGCCGGTGAACATTTTTGGTTATGCAGGTGCCTTTAGTTACACACCCACACAAGGGTGTGCGCCGCTTACCGTGCATTTCACAGCTACGCTCAGCAATGTGCCCTATATCACATGGGACTTCTCTGACGGGGTGACCAGTGCCACCTCTTTTAGTGACACGATATCGCATATATATACAACACCGGGTGCCTATGTGCCAAAACTTATCCTCAGTGATAATACAGGTTGCCAGACATCGAGCATAGGGCTTGATACCATATTTGTGGATGGTGTCACCACTAAGTTTACTACGGATCCCAACCCTGTATGC
>JBIKSN010000267.1:0-4285 GCA_044348585.1 Flavipsychrobacter sp. | reverse complement strand
CTGTATCGTCAGAAGCGGCTCACGATCAATGAGTTGCATAAAGTAATCATCAATATAATACTCTGCCGCCGCCCTCAACTGAATGTCTATGTTGTGCTCCTTTACCAACTGCTGCATAGTGGTCAGCGCATTGGTGATCGTCTCACGCGTATTAGGATAATAGTCTATAAATACGTGCGGAGTGGTAATGATGGTCTTATACCCAATTTCCGCCATGGTGCGCAATAGTGCCAGCGAATCTTCGGTGGTCTTCGCGCCGTCATCAATACCCGGCAAAAAATGTGAATGCATATCCGCGCCCAGCAACGCCCAGCTCGCCGTCTCGGGAACGGGTAGATGGTCGTAGGGAGAGTCTTCCTTCCTGCGCCTGCCGAATAGTCTTGCAAACATGCCTGAAAGGTACAAAAAAATACCGACCACCGCTCGGTAGTCCCATGAAACGCTTTCACAATACTGTTCGGGCTTTTCTTACTTTTGCGACAACGAAAAACATTATGGAATTACCAGACCATTTGTCCATTACCGGACTTACTTCATTTTCCGGCTCCACCCCTATAGCAGTTTCAGATGCTGCATCAGCTCGTATAACTCACAACCGAAAATACCTCGACGACATCCTGCGCAAAGGAGATACCTACTACGGTATCAACACCGGCTTCGGTTCATTGTGCAATGTCCGCATCAAGGACGATGAGTTGTCGCAACTGCAGGAGAACCTCGTTTGCTCGCATGCGTGCGGCATGGGCGATGAAGTACCCGCCGACATCGTGCGGCTGATGCTGTTGCTCAAGGTCCATGGACTGGGGCGCGGCTACAGTGGAGTTCGTCCGGAGATCGTGCAGCGTCTTGCCGAGTTCTACAATATGGACATCCTTCCCGTGGTCTATGAACTGGGCTCTCTCGGTGCCTCAGGCGACCTCGCTCCTCTGGCACACCTCTGCCTGCCTTTGTTTGGCAAGGGAGAGGTGCATTACAAAGGCAAGCGTATGCCTGCCGCCGATGCCCTGCAACAGGCCGGCCTCAAACCAATAGCGCTCGCCGCCAAAGAAGGCCTTGCCCTGCTCAACGGCACTCAATTCATGAATTCGTACATCACCTGGTCGCTCATGGCATCTCGCCGTCTCTCGGCATGGGCTGATGTGATAGGTGCCCTCAGCGCTGATGCATTCATGGCCAAGGACGAACCCTTCCAACATCCCATCCATCGCGTACGTCCGCACAAGGGCCAGGTAGCTACTGCCGCCCGCATGCTCGAGCTACTGAAGGGCAGCGCCATTCAGCAACTGCACAAAGAACAGGTGCAGGACCCTTACTCGTTCCGTTGCATCCCTCAGGTGCATGGTGCCACCAAGGACGTAATAGACACAGTGACCACTGTTGCCGAGACTGAAATAAACTCCGTTACCGACAACCCCATCGTCTTCCACGATGAGGATGCCATCATGAGCGGAGGCAACTTCCACGGGCAGCCGCTGGCCCTGCATGCCGATTTCCTTGCAATAGCAATGGCCGAGCTGGCCAACATATCAGAGCGCCGCACCTACCTGCTCATCAGCGGGCAGCGCGGATTGCCGCCTTTCCTCACACCCAATGCCGGCCTCAACAGCGGCTTCATGATAGCACAATACGCTGCCGCTGCCATCGTTAGCCAGAACAAACAATACTGCACCCCCGCTTCGGTTGACAGCATTGTGAGCAGCAACGGACAGGAAGACCATGTGAGCATGGGTGCCAATGCAGCTACCAAGCTGCGCAAGGTGATCCTGAACGTGCAGCGTGTACTGGCCATAGAGTTGCTCACCGCAGCCCAGGCACTGGAACTGCGTCGCCCGCACACATCATCGCCAATGCTCGAAAAGGTATTTGCAGCCCTGCGCGAAACAGCACCCTTCATGCCTACTGATGAAGTACTGCACTATCGCATGGCAGCCGCCGAGCAACTGCTCAACCACGACCCCGCCACCATTACAGGCAGGTGATTTATCTTTGGTAACGGACTATGGAACAACAGACGAACTATATAATATTTCAGTGCTACGGAAATGAGGGTGTGTTTTACGAGTGCGCATACGCACTGCTGTCGCTGTCCCGCCTCTATAGCGGCGGCGGACCGGCAGGCACCGAGATCTGGATCTACACCGACAATCCCGGTTGGTTCAACATCCTCCGGAACCCGGGCATACAACTGAACTTCCGCCAGATAGATAACGACCTCATTACCAAATGGAAAGGAAGTATCGATTTCGTGCACCGCGTGAAAATAGAGGTGCTGCGCGAATTCTCAAGTCACAGGCAGGGGAACATCCTCTATGTTGATACCGATGTGGTTTTCACGCGCCCCATCGAAGAAATGATGCACCACATCAATGCCGGCGACCTGTACATGCACGTCATGGAGGGTATAGTAAGCAACAAGGCAAACCCCGTGATGGCAAAGCTGGACGCGCACCTGCGCGAGAACACTCCCATGAAGGTCAACGGCCGTGCGCTGTGGGACCTCGCCATGTGGAACGCCGGCGTACTCGGCTTCCGTTCACAGCACAGGCCCCTGCTCGAAGATGTGCTCACCTTCACCGATACCGAATACCCGCGCTTCAGCAAACATATTGTAGAGCAGTTCGCATTCTCGGTGTTCTTCAGGCAGGCAGGCCCCATCAAGACCGCCGCGCCATTCATCATGCACTACTGGAACCTCAAAGAAGCCCGCATTGTCCTTGCTTCTTTCTTCAACTTCTTCAAGACCAAGGCATGGGAAGAACTCATTGCCTGCGGCCACCTGGTACAGATGCCCGTGCTCATGCAGGAAAAGGTCAACTTCCTGCAGAACCGCGACATTACCGACAAACTGCTGAAGAAGAACTGGCACCCCGCCGAATACGACTGGAAGGACCTCATGAGCCAGTTATGATTTCTGTTTAATAATTGTACCTTTAGTGCACATCCGTAAATCTAATACAATGGGATTCATCAATGATTTTAAGGCCTTCGCTATGAAAGGCTCTGTAGTAGACCTCGCTGTCGGTGTTATCATCGGTGGTGCTTTCGGCAAGATCGTTACTGCCATGGTCGATGACATCATCATGCCTACTGTCAGCATCTTCACCGGTACCGGCGAAATGTTTGCTGATAAATTCCTGGTGCTCAAAGCAGCCAAAGACGGTGACGTGTACAAATCACTCGATGAAGCTAAAAAAGCAGGTGCCAATGTGTTTGCTTACGGACACTTCATTCAGACCATCACCGACTTCCTCATTATAGCGTTCTTCATTTTCCTTGTCATCAGGTTAATGGCTCGCGTAGCCCGCAAGGAAGAAGAGAAAAAAGAAGCTGCGCCGCCACCGGCTCCTACAGCAACCGAAAAACTGCTGGCCGAGATACGCGACGAACTGAAAAAGAAATAACACTCCCGGTCTATAAAAATGTCTCCCGATAGAAACACCATGGTATTGTCTCAGCTAAAAGCACTGAAGGCGCAGCGCCGCAGTGGCTTTGCTGTGCTTGCCGACCCCGATAAGATAGCCCCTGCAGAAATGCAGTACCTCGCCCGTCTCTGCAACGATGCCGGCGTCGATTATCTCTTCGTGGGCGGCAGCCTGCTCATGGCACACCAGATGGAGTTGTGTATACAACGCTTCAAGGCCGAAAGCGATATACCTGTGGTGCTCTTCCCCGGAAGCCCGTCACAGGTCACGCCCTTTGCCGATGCGTTGTTGTACCTCTCACTCATTTCGGGCCGCAACCCCGATCTCCTCATTGGTCAGCATGTGGCGTCAGCGCCCATCGTCAAGGCCAGCGGGCTCGAGGTCATTTCAACCGGCTATATCATTGTAGATGGCGGTATACCCACCACTGTCTCTTACATCAGCAATACGGCACCACTCCCCGCCGACAAACCCGACATAGCATTGTGTACTGCATGGGCCGGCGAGCTGCAAGGCAAACACGCTATCTACCTCGATGCGGGCAGCGGCGCGCAGCAGCCTGTCTCCGAAGAGATGATCAGAAAGGTGAGTAACAACATCAGTGTTCCGCTCATAGTGGGCGGTGGCATCCGCACACCCGAGAAGGTCTACGACAACTGCCGTGCCGGTGCCAATGTAGTAGTAGTGGGCAATGCCATCGAACGCGACCCGCTGCTCATCCGCGATATGGCGCAGGCCACACGTGCCGCTCACAATTATCAGGACGCCTGATAACACCCCCGTTTCGTATCTTCGGTAATATGTTGGCAGCCAGCATCCGGCTCTTATTGATGTTGCTATTTTGCAGCCCCCTCGCTTGGGCA
>JBIKSN010000265.1:0-4299 GCA_044348585.1 Flavipsychrobacter sp. | reverse complement strand
GCCATTGATGATGTTGAGCAGTGGTTGTTCTTTGGCGTAGTTCAGCGAACCATAAGTGTTGGTGCCCTTGAACATCATGTGCTCGAGGTAGTGCGCCAGACCGGTATGCGTAGCGGGGTCGGTCTTACTACCGGCCTTAACGGAAATGTAGCATTGCAGGCGCGGTTCTTTGTTGGTGGGGCTGAGAATTACCGTGAGGCCATTGCCCAGTTTATAGAAGCGTGTTTTGGTGGGATCGTTGGTAACGTAGCGGTAGCTGTAACCACCTGAACGGTCGGACGACCACTTGTATTTGCTGACGTCGTCGCCGTCTTTGGCAACAGACGTGGACACCCTGACCAGCGCAATGAGCAGCAGGGAGTACTGCAGTATGTGTTTCATAAAACCTGATTTTCGGGTGACAAGTTATACAGAATAGCCGAAATGAGGTGTTAATGAGGTGGGATTTGCGTTGAAGCCGTCAGCTTGCGGCATGTGTAGTCACAATGTGCCTGACAATATCGGCGGTGATGTCGGGGTAGTCTACGTGGACGGGCTGGCCGTGCAGCAGCCAGTTGCGGATGGTGTTGTAGTGGCGAGCATCCAGCGTGGGTACAGACGTGGCACCCATAGCCACCGCCCCGGCAGCATTGCATTGCTGCTCGTATTGTGTGAGCATGGGAATGACGAGTACTTTCTTGCCGAGGTACATGGCTTCTGCGGGGCCTTCAAACCCGGCACCGCATAACACACCAGCGCCGGTGGCCATACTTTCTATGAACGCCTTGTTGTCGATCGCCTTCACCGACACGTTGCCCCGCGTAAATGGCTGTTTGTTGTGTTTGGAGAAGACACACCACTCCACTTCGGGGAATTGTGACAGGTGGTTTACGATAGCTTCATCGCTATAGGCGGGAAGGTAGACGGTGTAGTGGCCGTCGTTGCGGGGCGAGATGGCGCGGATCTCGCTGCGGATGACTGGTGTAAAGATGTTTTCGCCGAAGGAACGGAAATGGAATCCGTATCCGGCAGTGACGGGGGCATATCGTTGCAGCACGAGTTTGCCCATCGGGTCGGTAGAGGCTGGTTTGGGTGCCGCGGGATGCAGCACAGCATACTGATGACTGAGAGAGATGCAGGGTTTGCGTTTCATTTTGCATGCCCATGCAGAGATAGGTTCGAAGTCGTTGATGACAAGGTCGTATTGTTCAACCGGGAGTTTGCGTATATCGGATACAAGTTGCGGCACTCTCAGCTTACGGGCTGTGTCTATAATGTCTACACCGCCTTTTTTGCCGAATATGAAGCTCATGCCATACCGCTTGTAGGTGATGGGAAATGGTACATCCACATCGGCCTGTATGCCGCTCACCAATACGTCA
This sequence comes from Flavipsychrobacter sp., assembly GCA_044348585.1. Classification (GTDB taxonomy): domain Bacteria; phylum Bacteroidota; class Bacteroidia; order Chitinophagales; family Chitinophagaceae; genus Nemorincola. The sequence continues at coordinate 2,938 of JBIKSN010000265.1, read as the reverse complement.
ACGTCGCCGTGGCGAGCCAGTTCGGGATATACGTCGCGCGCACGGCTAAGGTGGCCGTTCCCTGTTCCCTGTATGGCAAATAAGATCTTCATCCGGTTATATCGTTTCTGAAAGCACTGTCTCCTGTTCCGAAGGGTTGCCTGCAGGATGTTTCATGTTGAGTTCCTGCAGCAAGCTGGCGAGCATTGCACTAGACGTTTCGCCTTTGTGTTTCTTTTTGTTGATGTCTATGGCCTGTGCGACAGGGTCGTTGTGGTAGTTGTAGACCGACCATTGCCCGTCGTTGTATTCCAACGCGGTGAGGTTCTCTATCCAGTCGCCCGAGTTCATATAGGTCACATCACCGTGTGGTGTGTTCATCTTCTTTATCTCGGGATGGTGTATGTGGCCGCAGATCACATAGTCGTATCGGTTTTCGGCAGCGATATCGCACACGGTACTTTCGAAATCGTTGATGAACTTGACGGCGCTTTTTACGGTGTTTTTTATCTTTTTGGAGAAGGAGAGTTTGCCGCGCCCCATTTTTTGAGAAACGAAATTGACAAAGCGGTTAATGAGTATAAGTGTGTCGTAGCCAATGGCGCCGAGCTTTGCCAGCCATTTGCTGTTCTGCATTACCACATCGAATACATCGCCATGAAAGACCCACACACGTTTGCCATCTATTTTCAGCGATAGTTTGTTGGTGATCTTGAGGGAGCCCAGATGAAAGCCTTTGAAGCGGCGCAGCATCTCATCATGATTACCCGGAATGAAGTAAACAGGCACATCCTTGGCTATGAGCCCTACAATGTGTTTTACCACCATCATGTGTGTGGCAGGCCAGTAGCGTTTGCTGAATTGCCAGATGTCAATGATGTCTCCGTTGAGAATGACAGTGCGTGGTTTTATGCTTTTCAGGTACCGGAGCAGCTCGGTGGCATGGCAGCCATAGGTGCCGAGGTGAATGTCTGAGAGTACTACTATATCCACTTCGCGTTTGGCCATTGCGTCCCCTGTGAGGTTTTGGTTTCACAAAATGACCCAATTGCTATAATGCGAACATTACCGCGCAGTTAAGTAAATATTAAATGGTGCTATAAGATGTTGCGGCTTGTAGGCTGCGTTACTTGCGCTGGCCTCCGCCCTGACCTCCGCTCTGGCCACCGCCGCCGCCACCACCGTTGTTGTCGTCGTCGTTCTGTTTCAGGTTTTTGGCCCTGTCTTCGTCGGATGGTTTTTCTATCTTCTTGGCGGCTTCCTGACGTGGTGCGCCCTTGCCCGGCCCGCCACCCATTCCCGGTCCTTTGCCTGCATCGTTTTTGCCGAAGCGGTAAGTGAAAGAGATATTGCCTATGCGCGTTTCTTTAATGCGGTTGATCGTTTGCGTGTAGGACGAAGTAGTATAGTCGTTAATGAAGCGACGTGTTTTGAACACGTCAGAGCAGTTGATGGTGAGCGAGGCTTTGTTCTTCCACAGGTTCTTTTTCAGCGCCAGGTCGGCCCAGTAGCTTTCGCGCTGCAAGCCTTGCGTGATAACCTTTGGTGACTCATAGTTGGCAGTGAGCTGCAACGAAAAGTTTTTTGGCAACTTCAGATTGCTGTTCAGTTTGCCGAACCAGCCATAGCCGCTATTGTTGGCAATGAGGCCGGTATAGTAATTGCTGAGATCGCCGATAGTCAACTGGTTATTGAAGAAGTTGACGTTTACCGTTGCGTCCCATGCTTTAGAGAGTTGGAAACGACCGGTACCTTCAATGCCGTAGGTGGTGCCGGAAGCAATGTTGACCGGCATAGACAGAAGCTGACCTATTTGATCGACCAGTCCCAAAGCTGTGTCCGCGGCACTACCGGTAATGGGGCGCAGCACACGCTCGGAAAGGTTGAGTGTCTGCGCGAAGTAAGTACTCATGATGTAGGTATGTCCTTTCTTCGTATTGCGGCTGTAACTGAACTCGACATTGTTGATGAATTCAGGGATGATGTTCGGGTTGCCCATAGATACCGTACCCGGATTGGAGAAGTCTTTGAACGGCATCATCTGGAAGAAACTCGGCCGGTTGGTACGACGGCTGTAGTTGATATACACACTCTGGTCAGACGGTAACTGGTAAGAGATGAAGGCTGAAGGGAACAGGTTGGTGAACCTGTTGTTGAATGTGGCAGGACGGGGCATGCTGCCATTGCCATCATAGATGGCATCTTCCGCACGAAGTCCCAACTGGTAGCCGAATTTACCTTTTTGGTCACTCCAGTTTATATAGGCGGCATGGATCTGTGTGCTGTAGTTGTAGACAGTGTATAGGGAAGAGTCTACTTTTGGGCCCGTGTTCAGCGTATCGATGGTGCTTACCGAGTCTATGGTTGGATCATTGGTGCTGTTGAAGTTGAAGAACTGAGATTTAAAGCCGAGTCCGAGTTTGCCGTTTTCAGTGAATAAAGGATTCGTATAATCGGCCCATACATTGAGGCTGTTATTGCCGCCGCGCCCGGGTGCGCGTGAAGTAATGCTATATGCGCGTGAATTATTGGTGTCAAGAATGGTTTCGAAATTCTGAGAGCGAACCATGTTGGTGAAGGCATAGGTTGCATCTACGTTCATTTCTTCGCCTTTCTTTTTAAATTTTTTGCGGTAGTCTAATGCTGATGATATTGAGACTGGTTCGCCAAGTGCATCGGAGTAGCGGTTGCGATAAGTGAACGGACTTCCCGCCCTGTCGGGCAGTGCATATTCGTAGTAGTCAGAATTGTCTCTGAAGCCCCATTGCATGAAGTTGATGTTTTCGGTAATGGTAATAGAGTTATTCTTGTTAATGTCGTAGGTGGCACCGATGGTGTTGAACGAGCCATTAAAAAGACGTGGCACGTGTTCGTAGGTATAGTACGACTGTCCTTTGTTTGAAGCGTCCTTAATATCCTGACGTTCGGTGATGACGTTATTGAACGTCAGGTTCTGGCG
>JBIKSN010000041.1:0-16788 GCA_044348585.1 Flavipsychrobacter sp. | reverse complement strand
TGATTTTTTCCACCGTCGACAGCCTCGGGAAGTCAAGTTGCTGTTTGAACATGTCACGAAAACGAAGACTATCAGTTTTGGGATCGTACCTGTTAGATTTTGCAGCATCATCTCCTATTGGCAGTTTCCCGTATTCCATTATGATCCTGAAAAATGATGGGAGATAGCCACGCGGAATGCGTACCCTTGTCAATTTGTAACCGTCTTTTCTGAATTCAAGTAGCTGGTCAGGGGCCGCTGCTATTACAAAAGAACCGTTGGCAAGGGTTGTAGTGCTTTCGTTTGTTTGCACATTACTGATCACCACACTACTCAAGGGTACGTTGGTGTCCATTTCTATTGCCTCGCCCCTTATTATCTGCGCCCGCCCTACAGTGCAATAAATGCTTGTTACCACCAACAAAAGAAGGACACGGACCATATATCACGCTAAATTAGTCTTTCACAGATTTATAGTTGTCTCATTTTTGTTAAAAATGACCGGCTGCGGTGCGTATCTTTGCGCCCTGCATTAGCAACAAATACACGTTATGTACTCCATTATCCGCAGTATTTTATTCCGTATAGACGCCGAAAAGGTACATTATATGGTGATGAACATGTTGAACCGTGCCTACTCTGTAGCGCCCATACGAGGGCTGTTGCGGTCAATGTTTGTCTCAAAAAAACGCGGATTGGAGCGTACTTTGTGGGGAATAACTTTCCCTAACCCTGTGGGACTTGCCGCAGGATTTGACAAAGACGCGAAATTTACCGATTCCCTTGCTTGCCTTGGTTTTGGGTTTATCGAGATCGGCACGCTTACACCTCGTGCTCAAGATGGCAACCCCAAGCCTCGCCTCTTCCGCTTACCTGCCGACCAGGCACTCATCAACAGAATGGGCTTCAATAACGATGGCGTAGTTGCAGCCGTCGAGCGCCTCCGTAAAAGGAGCGAAAAAGTGATCATCGGCGGCAACATCGGTAAAAACAAAGACACCCCGAATGAAGACGCGACCAGCGATTATGAAAAATGCTTTCTGGCATTGTATGACGTAGTAGACTATTTCGTAGTAAACGTGAGTAGCCCCAATACACCGGGACTACGTGCGCTGCAGGACAAGGAACCGCTGTCACAATTGCTGGGCAGGCTTCAGACCATGAACCGCGAAAAAGGCGGAAAAAAGCCGCTCTTGCTGAAGATCGCTCCCGATCTTACCAACGAGCAACTCGATGATATTATCGACATTGTTCGGACAACGGGGATTGATGGAGTCGTTTCCAGCAATACAACTATCAGCCGCGAGGGGCTGCGCACACCTAAGGAAGCAGTCGACAATATCGGTGCCGGTGGACTGAGCGGCGCTCCGCTCAGAAACAGAGCCACAGAGGTGATCAGGTACCTGCACACAAATAGCAAGGGGGCATTCCCGATCATTGCTTCGGGTGGAATTTTCACTGCTGAAGATGCAAAGGAGAAACTCGCCGCAGGTGCTTCACTTGTACAGGTATATACCGGCTTTATTTACGAGGGTCCGGCCATAGCGCGCAACATCTGCCAAGGCCTGTAAGATGTCTTAGTTGAATCTTGGACAAGTATAGCTTCGCTTGGCGTTCATTTTATTTCTCCCGTAATCGTTCTGGTATATCAGCGAGAACTCAACCGCTCCATAAGAAGAGTTGTATGGCGCTAACGACGACATAGTTAGGTCATAACTAACCATGCACTGGATCGGACCAACTTCAATTCCCGCCGCGCCTATTGCGGCATCGGCAATACGGTAGTAGCCACCCAATATGAGTTGTACCGGGGTACCACCTGACCTTGAACCCGAACTTAGAATGGTTCTCACAAGCGTACCGGCCACCAATTCCTGAGCACCTCTCTGTTGTGTATAATACACTGAAGGATTCACGATCAAAACCTCTCCGGCGCGCATCAGAATATCCAATGTTCCCGCCGGGCGCAGAGCTACTGTGTTGGTGCCGCTGGAATAGAAGGTCTCAACCGGATTATTAATATTAAACGCTCCTCCACCAAGTTTCACAAACATATTCTCGTTCGGGAACCAGGAGAAGTTTACACCGGCACCTATTGTATAGTAACCGGCACGTATCAGTCCCTGCCTTTCACCGGCAGGCAGGCCGCTATTAAACGCGAAACCATCCCACTGAGCATCATAAGTAAGCAGATCATAATTCACGCTTCGGGATACGGTCGCTGCCGACAAACCAAGCGACATCATGAACGTCGTGCTCATCTGAAGGTGGTATGCCAGACTACCCTGAAACTGATTAAGTTTCAGTTGACCATCTCCCGCTTTATCAGTGTACACGGCACCACCAAGACCCAACCAATTATTGTGGTCATTGTCTTTGTTGCCGCCAATTTTCAGATCGAACCATCCGGAGAAAGTATTGTAAGGAACAGGCAAAGCAGCCCACTGGTTGCGATAATTAAGACCTATCCTGTAATCATGGTCCGGCATAAGTCCGGTGTTAGCCGGACTAATAAGCGATGGCGCATTATAATATTGGGAAAAATGTACGCTTTGCGCAACTGCACCTGAGCCGAACAATAGGGTCATCAATCCCGTGATCAACGTTTTTCTCATCGTAGCAGTGTGATATTTCCTTTCAGCATCCTTGTTGTTCCGTCAATAAACGTTGCATTAAGCACATAGCCATATGCTTCTATTGGTTGCGGCTGACCATTGAAGGTACCATCCCATCCTATTTCCTGACTGTTGGTCTGGAATACAAGCTGTCCCCATCGGTTGTAAATCTTAAGGTCAAGGGTTTTTATTGCTGCTCCGCGCACATACAGAATATCATTCTGTCCGTCACCATTAGGACTGAAACCTGTTGGCAGACCAAGCAAAGGAACTACCTCCGCAGAAACAGTCTTGCACGCAACCGCCGGACACTTACTATCATTATGGGCTGTCAGGCATACCTTGTAATTTCCCGTCTTGTTGTACTGATGTGTAGGGTTTGTCTCTGTACTCCTAGCATCATCACCAAAATCCCAATCGTACCGCGTTGCCAATACCGACTTGTTTGTGAATTTTGTGGGAACGTTCGCCTCAGGTTTAACCGGTATGAACGTAAAGTCAGCAATAGGCCCTGATAGTACAGTTATAGACCGTTCAAATGTATCGGCACCATTACAGGCACCAGGATTTACAGCTATAACACGCACTTTGAATGTTCCGGTTGTGGTATAGATATGTAGCGGAAGTGCTTCAGTCGAAGTAGCACTGTCACCAAACGACCATGAGTATCCTGTGGCATTGGTAGCACCACCAGTCGGTCGGAATGCGGTACCAATGCATATGGTATCCGGGATCTCGAAGGTTGCCGAAACCCTTTGATAATATATCCTTACCTGCTTCTGAACCGTGTCAGGCGTTTTACACGCATCCGGGTGAGACATCACCAATGTTATCGTGTAGGTGCCTGTATCGGGGTAGTTATGTGGCGGTGGCGTTACTCCCGTGAAAGTAGTTGCATCACCAAGGTACCAATTGTAGGTTGGTGCACCTCCGGTAGTGATATTCGTGGTAGAAGTATTTGTGAACTCCACAATAAACGGATCACAACTGTCAGTTACCCTGTAGGTAAAATCGGGATTCAGTTTATTAGTGTCCACAGAGATCACAAGGTAGGCGGTATCATCTGTCTTAAAGCACGCATTCGAATTGGTAGAGGTGAGTGTCACTGTGAAGGTACCTCCCGTGGTAAATGTATGAGTGGGTGCAAATGAAGTGACAGGAGCTGAGCCGTCACCAAAGTTCCAAAGGAAGGACAATCCATTGGTTGTCGAGTTGAAGAAATTCACAGTAAGCGGCGCGCATCCGCCCGTACTAGGTCCGGCAGTGATATTACAATCTACAGGACCAATGTTGAACGCGATCTTTAAGCCTGCCTGATTACAATTGGGACTTGGCATTGTCGGTGCCCAAACGCCCGGCGTTGTAGGGAACGATGGTCCGGTAGGCCCACCGCAGTTGGCACATATTCCCTGATATACAATCCCTTTCTTATCAAAGCGACTGGTACCTCCATCCACGTGTTCGCCACCTGCCGGATAGTTTCTACCATAAAATGTTGCATATCGCAAAGTGGTCATCCCCGGACCAAGCACAATAAAGTAGAAGTCAAATCCATCCGTTGTTGCCAGATGGGCGTCGGGAGTGGTAGGCATTCCGGTTGTTGTGCCTGTGTGCGAAAGACCAACGGCTGCTCCTCCCATTACATCTCCTCCCCAACCCGACACATACACGTTTTCACACGTGTCGACAAGAAACGCTACCGGCGAAATGTTGGTCCGCAATGGATTGCCCGATCCATAAACGGTAGAGATCAGATCGTTAGTAAGGTTGCTGTCCATCTTCATGATAAACTGCGTGGATAATGGGTTGGTGTATACCCCTGCGGTAACAGGGAATAAACCGCCCATTGACTGACCCATCACGTAGACATTACCCGAGTAATCCACTTGAATTCCGTATACCTGATCGTAATTTGACGTGCCAACGAAAGTTCCTCTCTGGAGGTTGTAAGGAGGGCTGTTTCTGAACTTCAGTATGTAGCCATCAGCCGAATCACCCATATAAGTGGGCTGCCAGCCTCCCGGAGGCACCGGAAAATTGGTGCTGTTGGTACCACCCGCCACATAAACCGAAGTCTGAGATGGATTGAATGCGAGTACATATCCTGCGTCATCGCCATTTCCGTCCAGATACGTGCTCCATAACAATGAAGACATGGTCGGATTGAACTTAAAAACCACGCCCGACTGAAGTCCCGTCATGGTTGTGCCGATTGCAGTTGACGTCACCGGAAAATTGGTCGACTGTGTGTTCCCGGCAACATAGATATTGCCGGCATTGTCTATTTGCACCTCGCTGCGGGCATCGTCGCCATAGTTGTATTTGAGGTGTGCATGATAATACTCAGTAGAGTCGAAATTTACACCATCATCTCCCGCCCCCCCTATAAAAGTTGACGCAACCAGTGCTGCGCCTGTAGCGTTCAGTTTGGTGACAATTATGTCCGATCCTCCGTTCTTAGTGGTTTGATAGGCACCGGAAGTAACAGGATAGTTCGGCGACAACGTTCTACCGGCAACAATAAGATTGCCGCTTCCATCAACTATCATACTATGCGGACGCTCATTGTTTACCCCGCCTATGTAGGTTGCATATACGCGTGATACACCGTCTGGGCTGAGCTTCATGATCGCAATGTCTGACGCAAACTGGAAACCCGATGATCCCTGTCCGCCTCCCCAGGTTGTCTGGAACGCGCCGGTCGATACAGGAAATGAACCACCGGACAAACAATTCACGATGCCACCCAGATACATATTCCCTGCGTTATCGTAAGTAGCCGTAAATCCCCAGTTGTCCGCAGTAGCACCGGTAAAAGACGCCCATAGTGTTACCGGGTCAATGATGAGCATTTTGCTGTGATCATATCCGTCCGGCAAATCGAATGTAAGTCGGTTCCCCTCCAGATGATAATTGCAGGTCACTTCTTTTTTCTCATCGTTGATATACTGGTACACATAGGGCTTCATTTCAGTTACCTGCCCAACCGAAGTTTTTATCACCAGGTTCCCGTTTTGGTTTACAAACATCCTGTCAACCCCATCAAATCGCAGATTGATAGAAGCGGCATCCGCACCGGGTTTTACATAAAATTCATAGACGAGTGCGCCCTCATCAGATGACACGTGCATGTCAATGCCGTTGTAAATATTCTGGTACTCCAATCCAAGATAGGGATGAATACCACCCTTCCAGAATTTAGGATCATTACCTAAAAAGTAATTGTAATAATTTTTCTGTTGTTTGACTCCCTTTATGGCAGCATCGTTTGCACCTTCAATGGTCATCTTATAACAATGGAACTTCATTGTCGGGTTGGTCCTGATCGATCCGTGATGAAATGAATCCAAACGGTCTACGTTGGCAGGGTCCTGCAGTACATATCTGAAACCATCATTTTCAAGGTAAAGGTCTCCGGCTATGGTTTGGGCTTTATACCTGACCCAATTCCCCCATTGACCCTTATTTTCAATGAATTCAGTAGGCGGTGCCTGTGCTGAGGCAACTAGGGAAATACAGGTAAATAAGCAATATAAAATTATATAGTGCTTTCTCATTATATTTAATTATGGATGTCGTAGTAAATTTAAGGTAATTCTATAATAAAAGACAGGGCGCGAGATGAAAAGGTGGGTATTAACCATAAAAAAGGGGAAATATATCTCGTCCGGTGTGGTGACACCGAAAGCGGAGCATGGTAACCGACCAGACTGATCAGTTTACTAATTTGTCGGCGCAACAACTGCTGGCAAATGCGTCGGGTTTTGCTTTGAAGGCGAAACCCATACCCAGTATGTATCCCATTGCCTCTTTCAGCGCCTCATTGCTTTTGAACTGTGTGTTGGTGTTGATGTCTGCATGCACTTCCATATCAACTTCGTACTTGGTGAACAGGTCACAGAGTTCATAAGCTATCTCGATACTCCTGGCCACCTCTACAAGCATACGCTCCTTAATTGTATATCGCTGACTCGTGCGATCGTTGCTGATATACATAAAGCCACCATGCTTCTCGCGTAGGAATACAATAACGGTAGCAAAATCAGTATCTGTCGCATGCACCTGCGAGTCGGTCCCGATACACACTTTCAGTTTGTGCCCGGCATTTGTTTCGCGAACAATAGCCTCTTCAACTGCGTCCTTGACGGGAATTCTTAACGGTTCACCGCTGAATCTTCTCCATAACATATTGATGTATTTTAGCCTTACTAAAGTTACCAACATTAGTATTGCCAAATTATTACTACAATATAAATCCAATATGAAATGCACACTTAATGCACATTTAATATATAGATACACACACTAAATACAGGTATTTTTAACCATACAGGAGTACTAATACACACAATAACTTATGTACAGAAACTAAAACGTTATAAAATTAATATATTGGACGGTGATCACTTTTCACCTGCTTTTGTCAGCTCAATAGTCTGCCTGTATCCCTGTTCCGTAGATATTTCCAAAGTATAAACACCCGCCGGACTTGTAAACGGGATCTTTACCTCAAGATTGTTCTCCCCTTCTTCCATCAATTTCCCATCAACGAAAGCAGCAACAGATCTACCCGCCCGGTCCAACAACCTTGCTGAAACCTTCTGGTCATCCACCAGATCAAACGAGAACCTGACGGTATTTCTGATCGGCACCGGATAGATATGATGCTGCACTTTTCTATTGGGAACGTCTATCACCCCAAGAGAGGTATCTAAAAGGAACGTAGTCAGCGTGAGGAGTGTCTCCTTACCCGACAGTTCATTCAGTTCGCTGAGCCGGTATATCTTCCACTCGCTTGCGGCCAAGGCAATATTGTGTGCAACCGGCACATAACCGTTCGCGAAAAAGTGCATGCCGAATCCCGTTGGTGTCCCGTAGCCATACTGCGGATCAGCGGCACCGTCCTTACTGAAACGCAACAATATTTCTCTGCTGTTCACTCCTTCATTTGCATTACGTCCTGCACCGGAGACAACGATCTTATCACCCGGCAACACCAACATGTCGTGCAGTGTATTTTCGTGATAAGGAGCGGCTGTCCGAACCGCCGCTCCATTGGCGAACGAAGTATCAGGCACACCCCATTGTGTAAATGAAGCAAGGAAAATTGCCCTTCGCCCTTCCGGTGAACGACAGGTGCCACCAACAACTATTTTCCCGTCCGACTGCAGCCCCATATGGCTGACATCTGTTAGTTCCACCTTGCCTGCCGGCATGGCAGCGTTACCGCCAATACCGAACATGGTATCCTTGGAGCCATCCGCATAATATCGGGTCAAAGAGATTGTGCGAACTTCCCCTGTTTCATTGACAGCTGCCAGCAATAATTTGCCGTCGGTTTGCCGGCACACTGCACTTACTTTCGTATTGCCGGGAATTGAATTGTCAATAATATAACCACCTGCTCCAAATGAAGTTTCTCTATCGCCATTATACTGAAGCCGCGAGAGAAAAATAGACCATCTGCCCTCTGAAAAGCATGACCCCGCAACCAGTATCTTTTCATCCGACAGCACGGAGATACCTGCCGCATAAGAGGAGTCCCCTACTTTTATCTGTTGTACACGAGAAAGGAAATCGTTATCCGGATCTCCGTTGCGCCCATACCTCGACAGTGTCGCATGTGGCGCCCCTATTGAATCTATAGATGCCGCGCCGCAAAAAAGTATCCTGTTCCACTTATCAATGGTTACAGCCCGTGTGGTGCAATTGTAATAGTCTTCAAATAGTTGCTTCGACGATCGTACACCATTGTAGGCATCATCATTTTCTCCATTGGCAAATAGCCGGCATGAGTAAAAGCGGCCCTCCGTGGCAGTAAAAAATAGTAGTTTCCCGTCGGGCTGACGTAGAAAGATACTGCGACTTCCGTTTGTTGAAAGTGTTGCGGTCCGTTTCACTGAAACCTGCGTATAACCCACAATGGCCGAAACCATCATCAAAAGAAATAGAACAGATCGTCTCATGCGCTACGCTACATTTAGAATATAAAAAAAACTTCAGTGACTGCTAACAGACACTGAAGTTAGGAAAATGACTTGGAAGGAATTAAATATCCAGACCGTGTTTGTGTGCCGTGGCCTTCGCTATGTCATAACCGGCATCCGCATGACGAATAACTCCCATAGCCGGATCATTATGCAGCACCCTGCGCAAACGGTCTTCAGCGTCCTTGGTTCCGTCTGCCACTATCACCATACCTGCATGAAGCGAGTAACCCATACCCACGCCGCCACCATGGTGGAATGATACCCAGCTCGCTCCACCCGCCGTGTTGATAAGTGCGTTGAGTATCGGCCAATCGCCAACAGCGTCACTACCATCCATCATCGCTTCCGTCTCACGGTTGGGCGATGCTACCGAACCTGTATCCAGATGGTCACGACCTATAACGATCGGAGCTTTCACCTTACCCGTGCGTACCAACTCGTTAAAGAGCAATCCTGCCTTTTCACGCTCACCCATTCCCAACCAGCAAATACGCGCCGGCAGTCCCTGGAATGCGATACGGTCTTTTGCCATGTGCAACCATCGGTGCAGCCCAGCATTATCAGGGAACAACTCCATCAGCGCTTTGTCTGTTGTATAAATATCTTCCGGATCCCCGCTGAGTGCTACCCAACGGAAAGGCCCTTTACCCTCACAGAACAATGGGCGAATATATGCCGGAACAAAGCCCGGGAAATCAAACGCATTAGCAACGCCGCGCTTATCGTGAGCCTGTCCGCGAAGATTGTTACCATAGTCAAATGTTATCGCACCACGTTTCTGCAACTCCAGCATCTGACGAACGTGTTTTGCCATCGTGTCCAGTGAACGGCTGGCATATTCCTGCGAATTCGCTGTTCTCAACACATTCGCCTCAGCCACACTCAGCCCCTCGGGGAAGTACCCTATCAGCTCGTCATGTGCTGATGTCTGATCAGTGAGTGAGTCGGGAGTGATATTGCGATCTATCAGTCGCTGCAGCAGATCCACTACATTACAGCACACGCCTATAGAAACGCGCTCACCTTTAGCCTTCGCCTCCAGCGCCCAGTCTATGCTCTCGTCAATATTGTTCGTCCACTTGTCCAGATACCTCGTTTCTATCCGCTTGAGGATTCGCCACTCTTCCATCTCGGCCGCCAGGCATACACCCTCATTCATGGTTATCGCCAACGGCTGAGCCCCACCCATACCACCAAGTCCCGCAGTAACATTGAGCGTACCTTTCAGTGTACCGCCATAATGTTTATCCGCCAGCGACAGATACGTTTCATACGTACCCTGAACGATGCCTTGAGACCCGATGTATATCCAGCTACCTGCCGTCATTTGACCGTACATCATCAACCCCTTCGCATCCAGCTCGCGGAAGTGCTCCCAATTTGCCCAGCGACCCACAAGATTACTGTTAGCGATAAGCACACGTGGCGCATCCTTGTGCGAACGCAGAACCCCCACCGGTTTCCCGCTCTGAACCATCAACGTTTCATCTTCATTAAGCTCTCTCAGGCACTCCAGTATCTTGTCGAAACTCTCCCAGTTGCGTGCTGCCTTACCTATCCCTCCATATACTACCAGATCCTCCGGACGTTCTGCCACTTCAGGGTCAAGATTGTTCTGTATCATTCTATATGCGGCCTCTGCTACCCAATTCTTACAATTCAGTTGGTTCCCCCTTGGTGCCCTTATCACTCTATTCTTCGTAGTCATAAAATATCTTTTATTATTATCGCGGCAAAATTAGCTGTTTATTTAAAACAAACAGAAAGTTAAACAAAACACCGTGATCGCCCACATTCAAAACACACTAAGGCTTCTGATAAATTCACCCTCCCGATCAATAACAGATTGCTCTTTCACCCAAACCAACCCAATGTTACCTTTGTATGACCCCGGAGTTACGATAGGGCCTATTCTATCATTTTTTGTTCCTTTGCAAAAATAGTTCAGTATAATGGCCAATTTCACTGTCCGGCTTCTTTTCGTCTATCTGATAATTGCTGCATCCTCAGCCACGGCTCAGAACAAGATCAAATATTACTTCAATCAACCCGTAAACACATCTGTTTCAAAGGGCGTTAACGCTCAATACCTCAACAATTGTATGGGCGATACCGTGGTCGCTTACATTAACCGTTCAAAATACACCCTGGACATTGCGGTCTATAACTACACATCTACCTTTCCGGCCATTGCCACAGCAGTCAACAATGCCCATGCGCGTGGTGTAAGGGTGAGGTGGATATACGATAGCAGCTCTTCCAATACAGGTATACCGCTGTTGAATGGTGCCATCAATCGCACAGCCAGCCCCGATGCAAGCGGAGCATACAACATCATGCACAACAAGTTCATGATAATAGACGCCAATTCTTCTGATCCTGATGACGCATTTGTTTGGACAGGATCCAGCAACTGGAATGCTCAACAGTTCAATACTGACTTCAACAATGCTGTTGTTGTCCGGGATCAGGCTTTGGCAAAGGCATACCGTGCCCATTTCAACATGATGTGGGGCGACACAGGACTTGTGCCCAACAAAACCCTTGCAAAGTTCGGTCCCGACAAAACAGATCTGGGTAATCATATTTTTACGATCGAAGGAAAGACCGTTGAGTTGTATTTCAGCCCGTCTGACGGTGTCAACAACAAGATACTTTCAGCCCTCAACACAGCAAATACCGATCTGTATGTGGGCATGAGCACATTTACCTACAACTCCGATGCGTCTGCCATGGTCACTAAAAAGACTTCAGGCGTTTATGTAGCATGTATCAGCGACGCCGCCGGCGCATCGTCTTCAATAACAGCTACCCTCACCTCCGGGCTCGGAAGCAATTTCATAGCATACCCCGGACCCAAGCTCTATCACAACAAGTTTATGATTGTTGATGCATCCAACAAGTGCTCCGATCCGCTTGTACTTACCGGCTCACACAACTGGACGGTGAGTGCCGACACCAAAAATGACGAGAACACACTCATTATCCACGATGACACAGCGGCAAATGTCTTCTACCAGTCTTTCCACGCCAACTTCACTTCAATGGGTGGTAGTCTTACAAATATTACTGATTGCATCACCACAACTGAGACTATAGTCTCTCTCGGCGATGATTTCAAAATTTTCCCGAACCCAACCACCGGAGAAGTGACGCTTCACTATGAACTGACAAGAACGATAGATTTTACCATCGACATATTTGATGAGATCGGTCATAAGATATCGGATCCCATTTACGTTTCGGGGGCACCCGGGAGCCATACTCAGAAACTTACTTTTCCGGCAGCTGGCTTATTTTTTGTTAAAGTAAGCACAGCTTCCAATTTTCTGATTTTTAGAGTGCTGTCCAAACTGTAATTCTAGATCAATATTCACTGTAAACAACATCAATTCGCATAGGCTTCGTGTGGCATCATTTTTATTATTTAAAAAGATATTTGCCGAAACATCGAAAGACAATTCCTAATTTTGCCTAGTGCGTTTGCTTATCGCCATCATACTATCCCTCAGCTTGTTCCTGCAATGTGTCTCACATCTGGCTGTTGTGGTAATATTCAAACTGAATCAAAACTTTATCGCCAGAAATCTGTGTATCAATAGAGCGCAACCACAAAAACATTGCAACGGTAAATGTTTCCTTAAAAAACAAATGAAAAGGCTTGACCAATCTGACAATAGCAAGAGCGAGTCGCCAACCGTGAAGATTGAAAAAACAGAGGTGCTTTGCATTCTCCCCAAATTCATCAACATTTCATATACGGTCTTCCGTGCAGAGAAAGAATCTTATCTCCCGTTTGATGCCTGGCCACTACTGCCGGCACATATTCCATCCGTTTTCCACCCACCTGCATAGTCTGCCTTGAGGGTGCTATTATTAGGGTATTTATTGTAGGTAAGTTCGTAGATGGTTTTGCACCACGTTTGCCGTGGAGGCATTTACTGTACTGGTTTTGTATGAATTTATATGACCAAACTACGGTCACCACTATTCACTACCAAATAAACGCCATCCTCGCGTTCGAATCATCGATGTAATCAGCCTTAACAAGGACTTTGATTTGAGTCTATTACCGGGCAATGGCCTGGTATACGGCTTGTCCGCAAAGTCGGTAAAACACGTATATGGACGCAATTTCTTTGCATTGCGTCTTATTGCAATGTTACGGCTATTCATGTCTTATTGTCAGACTGCCACTTTAGCCTGAGACAGACGGTAAAAGGAACCCATTAAACAAAAAAACAACATCATTCACATACTGGCAAAGATCACTGCCGGTACAAAAAATAAATCAATGAAAAAGAAGATAATAATATTTATTGCAGCAGTTATCACATTCATCGGCTCCACAGGATACCATGGCGGTGCGGCTGCCGACGGAGCGATCAACAGAACAGGCGCAAAAGGGACAACTGTTGGTTGTGCGGGTGTCGGGTGCCACACTGGCACTGCTCCTGTTTGCATCGCAAGCATATTTGTTGATTCAGCAGGAGGCATTCCGGTTACAAAGTACACGCCAGGAAAAACATATACCATTCGTGCGATTGGTAAGCACTCCGCTAATGACGAATTTGGTTTTCAAATGGCCGTTGTATCAGGTTCCGGAACTTCTCAGGTGCAAGCGGGTTCATTCGGTACCTCTCTTCCCGCAAACGTCTCCAAGATCACTCTTTCAGGACTTGATCTGATTGAACACAACGACCATATCTCGGCTGTTGCAAGCGGCGATTCCTTTGTCGTTTCCATCCCCTGGACAGCACCGTCAACCGCTGTTGGCAACATCACGGTATACCTTTCCGCAAATGCTGTGAACGGAAATCACATGGCAGATGCTGCAGATGTCTCCGGATCGACGAATGTTGTATTGCTTCCTAATTCAACAACAACAAATATCGGAAACGTATCAAAAAACGCGAGTATAGATGCTTTCCCAAATCCGTGTACAGACAAGCTGACTGTGAGACTGAACCAATTAGCTACTCCTCAGCAACTTAAAGTCTATGATATTTTCGGGCGATGTATTTATATGCCGGATCATGAAAATATGGGTATGATCCATGTTATCAATACAGCCGATTGGGCGCAGGGAATGTATCTGTTGGTAATAGAAAATAATGGCAGTTCATCCGAAACAAGGATTGTCAAGCAGTAAAATGGAAGGCATTAAGACCTCGGGACTAAACATCCCTCTGTCTTAATGGGCACTTTTCTTAACTATAAAAGTAACAAACATGAACACAAACATATTAAGGACGACCTTAGTTGTCATAACGACAGGCATTACATTTCAGAGCGCGATAGCACAGTCTGTTTTATGGACAAAAAAATCGGCACCTACAAACAAAGAAACATACGCAGTAGCTTTTTCAGAAGACGGTTCAAACGTGTTTTCCGGCTCAGAATGCAGCCCTTCTTATTTACGCATTTTCTCAACGTTATCCGGCACACTGGAATGGGATTATGAAAATGGCAGCACATTGATGTGTATTCAGGGAGTCAAACTCAGCTCAGACGGCACCCGAGCAGCCGCAATAGAAGAAATGGGCAACTTACTGATATTCGACTATACCACCGGCACACCTTCTTTGCTTGCCCAAATTTCCACAGGGACCTCAGGTGCATTCGCGCTGGATTTCTCGCCGGACGGTAACAAAATCGCCGTAGGATGCACCGACAAGAAGTTAAAGATATATCGCGTCACAGATGGAGCACTTTTACATACCGCAACTACAATTGGAACTTGGATAATGAGCGTCGATTGGGCTGAAGACGGGAAGTATATCGCCACAGGCGGAAATGATAATACAGCGAAAATATGGGACACTACCTGCGCACTGGTGAAAACGCTTGTTGGTCACACTGGCGCTGTGCAGTCAGTTCGATTCTCTAAAAACCCGACTCTTCTGGTGTCTGGTAGCAAAGACGATAAAGTGAAATTGTGGTCTGTGTCGTCCGGAACCGAGATCCGTACATTGAGCGCGCACACAAACGATGTATTGACAGTCGACATCTCAGATGATGGAAAATTTATCGCTTCAGGTGGCGCCGACACCACTATTAGAATTTGGAGTCTTACGACAGGAAACCAACTTGCGAAATTCAGTACGCCTTCGGGAGGAAAGATCTACTCCCTTGATATTTCACCGGATGGCACAAAAATAGCCGACGGAAACTCTTCGGGCGATGTAGAACTATGGGATATTTCTGGCACAACGCACGTTCGTTCTGATCTTTCTACATCGCGACTTGCCTCGCCATACCCCAACCCATGTGAAAACATACTCCATATCGTTGGAGAACAAGAGCTACTTACACTTATTGTTGAAGAAGCAACAGGCAGAACAGTATTCCAAACCAATACATCAACCGGAACGTTTGATGTTGATCTTTCTAAGTACCCTACTGGATTTTACTCTGTTATTCAAAAAAGCACGTCAGGCACTACTCAAATTTCAAAAATCTTTAAATCAAAATGATATGGCAGATCTCAAAAAAGACTCGATAGTCGATCACGAATTCAAAACCGTAATTTTAGCGATAGTTATCGTCCTTTCAGCGACGATCGGATACCTGCTCTTTAAATCGTCACCAGAGACTTTTGGAATTGCATCCACTTGTGTGACTGCATTACTGACTATTGGGATGTCTTATTCCATTTTCCTGCAGGCTGGGAGATTCACACCAAAAACGCGTCCACATGAAAAATAACATTGGAAAAGGAACACAACGTCAGCTTTGATGTTGGTATAGAATATGTGATAGTATGTACCTGCTGTCCTTCATCTCTGGCAGATCAGGACAGCAGGTTCAATTCCTCACAAATAATTCACTGACAAATATTTTATGACAAATAGAAATAAAGTTCTGAGTTATTCTCTACTGCTCGCTACAGGCATCGCGGCACTGGTTATTGCAAACAGGCAACTTGTTAGAATGAAGGCGGACAGGCTTCCCGTAATTGGCGAAGACAAGGCACATATCATTGCACCGTTTTCATTTGTTAATCAGCAAGGAAAGGTAATAACCAATGCAGATGTGGCCGGAAAGATCAATGTCGTGTCTTACTTTTTCGCTACTTGCAAGGGTATATGTCCTGCCATGAACCGCAACATGCAGAAAGTATACACCGCTTATAAAAGCGACAAAAATGTCATTTTCCTTTCTCATACCGTCGACCCCAAGCGTGATAGTGTACCTGCACTGAACGCATACGGAAAACTTATGGAAGCCGACCCTACCCATTGGATGTTCCTTACCGGCGACAAAAAGAAACTCTACGACATGGCCAGATACAGTTACCTGATAAGTGCTGGGGATGACACGACTGGCCTATCCATAGATGCCGACTTCATACATGATCGGCAATTTACTTTGGTTGATGGCGCAGGAAGGATACGAGGATTCTACGATGGACTCGACTCTTTACGAGTGCAGCAGTTGATACTCGATATCAGGAAACTAAAAGCCGAACAATAATTGAAACACCCCTACAAATACAGTGCTCCTCTGAAACCGCGCGCCGCGTAATAAGACTGTGCACCGTTGTGGTAAGTAAATATTGTATCATATCGTCTGTCGCAGAAAAGCGCACCTCCCAATTCACGGATCTTTTCGGGAGTTTGAATCCAGCTCGAGGTCTTAAGGTCAAACTTACCCTTCGTTTGCAGAAATCGGTACTGGTCTTCTGTTAGCATGTCTATGCCCATCTCTGCAGCCAGGCTCATCGCGTCGGTTGCCGGGCGGGCTTCTTTCCGGGCTTCCCATGCGGCCCTGTCAAAGCAACAACTTCGGCGGCCGGCGGGACTCTCAGAACTACAGTCCATAAAGATGAAAGCTCCCGTTTTGTTGTCTTTGCCCACCACATCGGGCTCGCCTCCGCTCACTTCCATTTCATTTAGTGATCGGAGTTTATCCGGGGCATTGATTAAACGGGCATAGACGTCGTCCCACGTAATACCTTTATGTCTTCCGGTGTTTTCTTCAAATCGGTGTTGCAACGTCTTAATTAGCTCAGTAGTCTTTCCGGTGGTAAGTTTTGCAGCCATAGTGTCGAAGTTACAACATTCTAATTTTCCCGTACGCGTCTCAGCTGCAATTTACCGTCCCCAAAAACGTCATTTCTACCTATCAATTTAGGAATGTGCTTACATTTGATGACACTTTCTACATAAACACCTGGCCCCATGACAGACATTTCCTACGTA
>JBIKSN010000264.1:0-4327 GCA_044348585.1 Flavipsychrobacter sp. | reverse complement strand
CTGCTTCAGGTCGGCACGTGCAGACGAGGCCGCCTGAAAGAAGAACCCTCCCGCACCTGACCTGTAAGACCGGGAAGTCTCCTGTATAACGAGATCGGAGTATAGCTTTGCAGCGCCCGAGAATGCCGCGGTTGATGCAACCTTCTTCAGGTAGTTGTTAAGTACAGAAGCCATGGACATACCCTTGCCACCCCATGTATAGGGCACCTTTTCTTTGAGCAGGGCAAGATCTTCGTCGGCACCATGACGGCCAATGATACCCCATACCGCGGAGGATAATTCACCACCCGGCCTGGTCTTTACCAACGAACGCGCGATGACGTAGGCGGTATCGGCATCAAGGTCTGACAGTGCATCCAGTGCATTGCCTGCCACTTTGTAAGAACTGTCAGAAATGCATTTTACAAGCGTGGCACGGGCTGCAGGCAACTTCCAGTCGCCCAGCACCTCGCAGGCAGCGGCACGCACGTAACGGTCCTTGTCGTTCGCCGCAGCTACCATCACTATTGGTGTCCAGCGCTTGCGGTACCTGTCGCTGGAAGCGCGGCCCACCTGTTCAAAGGCGAACCGGCGTACAGTAACCATGGTGTCGACGAGAGACATGTCTATGATCACCTGAGCTGATGAATCGGACATTTGTTTTGCGGCTGCAGCAACTGCCAGACGCTTACTTACGTAGTCTTTGCTGCCCAGGTATTGCGCCAGCCATTGTGCAGGCTTCTTGTTTTCTTTGATCTCGCCGGGCAGTACATGCCTAACGTCGGGGACGAGCACCGGACGAACACCATTTCGGTAGGGATAGGTGAATCGGGTGGTCTTGTTGGTGATGCGCCAGGGCACTACTGAGTACGCATCTCCGTAAATGACACCGGTCTCCAGCGGGAGGTCGTACATAAAGGTGGAGTCTTCCTGACTCTGCACCACTTCCACAGCCAATTGCTGCAGGGTATCGTTGTAGGTATAGTTGACCTTGAGCACCGGGTGGCCTCCGCGATAGTACCACTGATCGAAAAATTTGCTCCAATCGGTGCCGGTAGCCGCCTCTACTGCCTGACGCCAGTGGTGTGCCTCGGCCGATGAGAGCGCATTACGGGAAAGGTACAGTTTCATGGCCTTGTCGAACGCTTCGTCCCCGATAAGGGTGTTGAGGTAGTGGAGTATAGCACCTCCTTTGTTGTAAGATATGCCGTCGAACATCTGCTCTTTGTCGTCATAATAATAACGAACAAGGGCAGGATCGCTGCCGCGGGAGGTGGCAATGTATATCTGCAGGTCTTTCCACGCCAGTTCATCGGCCGACGCATCGCCATAGCGGAACCGGCGCCACAACTGTTCGCCATAGTTGGCGAAAGACTCGTTTACCGTGAGGTTGCTCCAAGACTCGCAAGTCACATAATCGCCAAACCACTGGTGGAACAATTCGTGTGCTACAATGTCTTCGTTGTCCTTATCGGCCAGTTCGCGGTCGGTCATGTTCATAAACTCGCCGAACAGTGAGGCAGAAGTGTTCTCCATAGCCCCCGACACATAATCGCGCACGACGACCTGGCTATACTTGGCCCAGGGATAGGTGACACCTGTGCGGCGCGAAAAGAAAGAAAGCATGTCGGTGGTGTGCGCAAACATACCCGACGCATAGCGGGCATAATCAGGCTCTACATAATAGTTCACGTCTTTGCCCATCCATTTGTCTTTCACGACACTGTACTTACCTATTGCAAACATGACAGCATACGCCTGTATGGACAGATCGCTCTGCCAAACGTCGGTGCGCATGCCCTTAGCGTCCTTTATCTGCTTCACCAATGCACCATTGCTGAGTGTTACCAGGCTGTCGGGTACAGACAGTTCTACACGTGTAGTGAAGCGGGTATTGGGTTTGTCGATGGTGATCAGCCAACGGGAATTTGATTCCGTCTCGCCCTGTGTCCATATGTGGGCGGGCTTGGTAGGAGATTGGCCATCTGTATTGATGAAGTACAGCCCCCTATCGTCTGATATGGCAACGCTGCCGCCTGTCTTCTGTCCGTATGGCATGGCGGTATACCGGAAATACAGAACAATGCTGTCGCGGGAGATGTACCTGCGCCCCAAACGAACCGTGAGTTTATCGCCCGCATAAGAATAACGGACAGCTGCGTTGCCGCTACCTGTAACCTGTAGCACACTGTCTATCTTCATGCCCTTGGCATCCAGCACCACTGAGTCTGACGGGTAACAATACGGATGTAGCGTCACCCATTCGCGTGCAGCGGCAGTCTTGTTCATCCTGTCGAAAGACAGCGCTACTCGGGTGTGGGTAATGTCCCAGTGTTTGGGGGCAGTTTCGCGGTAAACGGGTTTGCCGGCCGTTGCAGATATGGTAAGTGTATCTAGATCTACAAATTGAGCGGTATCCTGCGATTGAGCAGCACAATTGTCAGCGACAAGCAATCCTGCCACCAGCAGCAATATATTTCTCATTAAAGCTATCGGGATTTGTAATGCAGTAAAAATAAACAAATAGTGTTCAGTAACCCGACCAAAAGCGGAGTTACCCCAAAAAATCACTCTCCTACCGGATCGTCATCGGGCTCCACTTTGAACGTGAAGAAGCGCTGGGATATGTAACTGAGTATGGCTGTGATGACCATGATGAATATGTAAGAGATATCGGCGCGCACCATAGGCAGCATCATCGCAAACACCTTGATAAGCACATAAGTAAGCAGGATAAACGTTGCGGTTGTGAGCGCATATCTGAAGAACTGCTTTCTGCCATGCAGATTAGACTCAGGGAAAACGATGTAGCGCGACAGGATGAACCCAAGCGGAAAGGTGATACAGAACGAAATGATCTGCGCGCCTACGGGAGCCGTAATGTCCACATTCTCCATCACATGAAAACTCTGACGGGCCAGAACTATGTTGAAAGAAACCGAATAAACGACCCAGTTGAGAACGGTATTGGAGCCACCACATGCCAGGTACCTGAAAGTCTGAGTAGGTATATACCTTGCAAAGGGTTTATGAAAAAAATCGATGATACCAATAATGATATGTCGGGCACTGGATAGCAAAGTCGGCAGAAATTGCGGCAAATATAATACATTTTGCATGCAGCCACATTAGGGAACCTAAACAGAACTGTAAATATCTCTGGTATAATAACGCATCCCGGAAAGGCTTAAATATTCTGTTTTATCGGTCATACCCTTATCTTTGCCCTTTGTTCAATTATACTGATTATGTCATCTACCTGGTTTCGTCGCAATAAGAAAGGCATTCTTACCTCTACTGAGGAAAAGAAAGAGACCCCTGATGGCCTTTGGCACAAATGCCCGGAGTGTAAATCCACTACTACGGTAAAGGAGCTGCAGGCAAATCTGTATGTGTGCCCCAAGTGCAACTACCACAACCGCATCAATTCATCGGAGTATTTTGAGATCCTGTTCGACAATAACCGTTACGAACTGTTGTTTGAGAACATTGGACCTAAGGACCGCCTCGGCTTCGTGGATATGAAACCTTACAATTCACGTATTATAGAGGCGCAGCAGTCTACAGGCCTTAAGGACGCTATGACTGTGGGTACCGGAACGATGAACGGCGTAAAATTCGTGGTAGCCTGTATGAACTTCAATTTCATTGGCGGATCTATGGGTTCGGTGGTAGGAGAAAAGATCAGCCGGGCAATAGATTACTGCGTGGCTAACCGGCTTCCGTTGCTGGTCATTTCCAAATCGGGAGGTGCGAGGATGATGGAAAGCGCATTCTCTCTGATGCAAATGGCCAAAACATCAGCAAAACTCACCCAACTGGCAAAGGCAAAACTGCCTTATATCTCGTTGATGACCGACCCCACCACCGGCGGTGTCACCGCGTCTTATGCTATGCTGGGCGACATCAATATTGCCGAGCCTAATGCGCTGATCTGCTTTGCCGGTCCGCGTGTTATTAAAGAGACTATTAAGAAAGATCTTCCCGCCGGCTTCCAGCGTTCTGAGTTCCTGCTGGAGCATGGCTTCCTTGATTTTATTGCCGAGCGCCGTACCCTGAAGAACAAACTCAGCCTTGCCGCTGAATGGTTCATGAAATAAGCGAACGCCGCTAATTTTTTACGAACTTTGTATCCAACGTGACGGGGTTAGCAGTGCTAACCCCGTTTATCAATAAACATAGCATTGGCAGAGAACATCAACATAAAGAACAGATCGGCCACGTTTGAATACGCGATCGAAGACCGGGTAACTGCGGGCATCATGCTCACCGGTTCCGAGATCAAATCCATACGTGCCGGCCGTGTGAGCTTTAATGATAGCTACTGCTACTTTGACGATGGCGAACT
>JBIKSN010000040.1:0-16824 GCA_044348585.1 Flavipsychrobacter sp. | reverse complement strand
AGGGAACAATGCAAATGGGAGCATAGCTCAGCTGGTTCAGAGCATCTGCCTTACAAGCAGAGGGTCCGCGGTTCGATCCCGTGTGCTCCCACAAAAAGCCTCGCAACTGCGGGGCTTTTTTCATTTTTTCGTTGTTCCGTTCCTTAGAATGCCTAACTAAATAACAAAAGGGGTACCCCACACTGTGAAGCAGCCCCCTTTTTCTTGTAATTCAATTATCGTCCGCCGAGTGCACGATAGAGGTCAACGACACCTATCATAATGTTTTTCTTGCTCTGCACTACTTCGAGGTCGGCCTCTATGGCGTTTCGCTGAGCGGTGATAATCTCGAGATAGTTGGCATAGCCACCTATAAACAGGTCGCCTGAAATGGCCACTGCTTCGTCTAGTGCAGTTGCAGCGGTGACGTTTTGCGCATACTGTGCTTTGAGATTGGCGATCCGGCCTACGTTGGTGGATACTTCATATACCGCGTTCATCACAGTTTTACCATACTGCGCGAACGCTTCACGATTACCCGCCTTCGCGGCGTTGTAGCCGGCCTTTATCAGGTTCTTATTGAACACAGGTGCTACCAGTCCACCCATAGCCGCATAGGCAGCCGAAACGGGATCGAACAGAACGGATGTATGATAGGCGTTGAAGCCGGCTGTCGCCGATATGGTGAGCGCCGGGAAGAACGCCGCCCTTGCAGCAGCTACATCGGCATTGGAGGCCGCCAGTTCCATCTCTGCCTGCACCACATCAGGCCTGCGTTGCAGCAGTTGTGCCGGCACTCCTATGCCTGTGATCTTATCGGCCTGCTGCAGCTTTATGCCACTACGCTTTACCGGCACCGAGTAGCGACCCAGCAAAAAGTTGAGCTCATTCTCGGCAGTCAGTATATCGGTTTTTACACTGTATTCCATACCTCGCGTTCTGGCAAGCTGGGCCTCGCACTGCTTTACGGCCAGTTCGGTGGCCCGGCCAGCTTCTTTCTGAAGCTTCACTATTTCCAACGCACGTGTCTGCAGGCGGATGTTTGTGTCGAGTATAGACAACTCTTCATCGAGCGCGCAGAGGTTGTAATAACGATAAGCGACTTCTGAGATGAGGCGGGTCTTAACGAGATCGGCACCGGCCTTGGAGGCAATGTAGCGCAGCCTGGCAGCACGCTTTTTGTTTTTTAGTTTTCCCCACACATCTGCCTCCCAACTGCTGCTTACCCCGGGGAAGTAGTCGTTGATGATAGGGAACGGGACACCCGGAGTTGTGGCGTTGCCCATACCGTCCATGGTATAGTTACCAAACCGGGTAGATCCGCCTGTTATCTGCACATTGAATGAGGGAAGAAGCGCGCCACGTGCTGATAACAGACCCGCACCGGCAGCTTCGACCCGCTCGTAGGCAATACGCACATCGGCATTGTTCTGCAGGGCGGTGTCCAACAGGGCAACTAACTGACGGTCTGTGAAAAACTTATCGTAGGACATCACAGCGACAGATGCTGAATCGGCGCGGCCGGCGAATGTGGCCGGCACAACCGCATCGGACGCCTGGTAAGTCTTGTCTTTGATCTTGCAACTGCTTATAAACAGTACCGACGCAATGGCCAGGAAAGAAATCTTAGTTTTCGTGATCATGCTCGTTGTGCTTTTTATGTTGATTGTGATGAATGCTCAGATCCTGAATGGGCAGGTGCTTTTTCCTGCGCAACTTTTCATCGAGCGTGGCGAAAATGAAATACAGACCGGGAATGAGGACGACCCCGAAAATGGTGCCCGTGAGCATGCCTCCGGCCGCAGCGACACCAATGGCACGGTTTCCGGCTGCGCCTGCGCCACTTGCAAAACACAACGGCATGAGGCCGGCCACAAATGCCAGTGACGTCATAAGAATAGGACGCAACCTGAGTACGGCCCCTTCTATGGCTGACTGCATGACCGTGTGGCCTTTCTTGCGCACCAGCACAGCGTACTCAACAATGAGAATGGCGTTCTTACCCAGCAGACCAATAAGCATAACGAGTGCTACCTGAGCATAAATATTATTCTCGAGACCGGTGAGGAACAACAAAAAGTATGAGCCGAAAATACCTGTTGGCAGCGAGAGAATAACAGGCAGTGGAAGCAGGAAACTCTCGTACTGAGCGGCCAACAACAGGTACACGAAGACGAGGCAAATGATAAAAATGTAAATTGCCTGATTGCCTGCAAGCACTTGCTCGCGCGTCATACCCGACCACTCTATTCCAAATCCGCGTGGCAGTATCTCTTTTGCTGTTTGCTCCACCACTTTTATCACATCACCGCTACTGTATCCGGGTGCAGCATCACCATTGATCATAGCTGACAGGTACATGTTGTAACGAGTAAGCTGCTCGGGACCATATACGCGCTCCAGCCGGATGAATGTAGAATAAGGCACCATTTCTCCTTTATCGTTCTTCACGTACAGATCGAGTATGTCTTCGGGCTTGCGGCGATAGTCGGGCGCGGCCTGCAACATCACCTTGTACATCTGTCCGAAGCGAATGAAATTGGATGTGTAATAACTACCCAACAGCGTTTTAAGGGTACTAAGCGCATTATCAATATTGATGCCTTTTTTTGCCGCCACCTCCTGATCGATACTGATCATGTATTGCGGGAAGTAGGGGTTGTAACCTGTAACAAGATTGGTGATCTCCTTTGATTGTGAAAGCTTGTCCATGAACCGTTTGGTCTGCTCGGCGGTCTGGGTGATGGCATCGTCTCCGTTCCTGTTGAGCAGGCGTAGTTCGAAACCACCGGCATTACCGAAACCGGGCACTGTAGGCGGCGCAAAGAACTGGATACTGGCGTCTGAAATACTGCCTGACTTTGCAGTAAGTGAAGCGATCACGTCCTTTACATGACGGCGTTTATCCCACGGCTTGAGGTTGATCATGACCATGCCATAACAAGCCCCTGCAATGTCATTCATGAGGTTGTAGCCGGCCAATGTGGACACAGACTCTACCCCATCCTCTTTTGACGCGATACGTTCCAAGTGATCTAACACCTTTTCTGTACGCTCGAGTGTAGCGCCTGCCGGTGTTGTAACGTTCACATAGATCATACCCTGATCTTCCTCGGGAATGAAACCTGAAGGCAGCAAAGCACTGACACCCCAGGTGGCCGCAAAAAACAGACCCAGAAGACCTATGATCACCACCCTTCGCCCTGTAATGCTCAATAATAGCGACTTGTATTTGCCCAACATACCATCATAACCGCGGTTGAAGCCCCCGAAGAACCTACCAAGCATACTCTTGGGTTTGTTGCCTGCCTCGTGATGAACAGGTTTCAGGATGATGGCACACAAAGCCGGCGTAAGTGTTACCGCATTGATACCGGATATCACAATGGCGATAGCGAGTGTGATGGAGAACTGCTTGTAGAAAATACCTACGGGACCATCCATGAACGCGACCGGCACAAAGACGGCAGACATTACCAGCGTGATTGCAATGATAGCACCGCTGATCTCCTTCATGGAATTGATGGTAGCCTCAAATGCTGGAAGGCCGTGTTGTTCCATCTTGGCATGCACGGCCTCAACTACAACAATGGCATTGTCGACCACTATACCAATTGAGAGCACCAATGCGAACAAGGTCATGAGGTTGAGCGAAAACCCGAAAGCCTGCATGAAGAACAGGGTTCCTATGATGGCAACAGGTACCGCCAATACCGGAATGATGGTGGAGCGCCAGTCCTGCAAAAACAGGTAAACAATAAGAAAAACCAACAAAAATGCCTCAAACAATGTTTTTAGCACCTCGTGAATAGAAGCGTCAAGAAAGCGCGATACATCGTAGCTGACGTTGTAGGTCATACCCGATGGAAACGAACTTTCCTTCAGGCGCTCCATGGTAGACTTAATATTGTCTATCACCTCATTC
Source organism: Flavipsychrobacter sp. (assembly GCA_044348585.1). GTDB lineage: Bacteria > Bacteroidota > Bacteroidia > Chitinophagales > Chitinophagaceae > Nemorincola. The sequence goes on along the minus strand of JBIKSN010000040.1, from coordinate 12,920 downwards.
GCGTTCGAACCGGGACGCTGCTTGATCATTATAGACGCCGAAGGGCGTCCGTCCGTCTTAGAGGTCATGGAATAAGAGAGGGAACCAAACTCTACATCGGCGATGTCTTTCAGCCTGAGAAAGGAACCCGAATTATCGGCCCGTATAACGATGTTCTGATACTGTTCAGGCTTAAAGAACTTGCCCGTATACTTAATAACGTACTGCAATGCCTGTGGATCCTGCCCGGAACTCTCGCCCGACTTACCCGGGGCTGCTTCTACGTTCTGACTCCTGATGGCACTGATCACCTCATCTGTCGAGAGATTGTAGGCCTGCATACGGTCGGGCTTCAGCCATACGCGCATGGCGTAGTCCTGCAGCCCCATGATGTTCACAAAACCTACCCCATCAATACGCTTCAGTTCCTTGAGGATATTGATATCCGTGAAGTTGTAAATAAACTTTTCATCGAGCGACGTATCAGAGCTCATGATATTTAGATACATGAGCATACTGTTCACTTCCTTCTCGGTGGTCACACCCGCTTTGATCACCTCTTCAGGCAACTCATCGAGCACGGTCGTAACACGATTCTGTACGTTCACCGCGGCCACATCCGGATCTGTACCTACTTTAAAGTATACCTGTATGGTGGTAGTACCATTGTTGCTGGTAACCGTAGACATATAGGTCATGCCGGGCACACCATTGATGGCGCGCTCCAGCGGAATAGCGACGGCGTTGGCGCAAACTTCGGCGTTCGCGCCGGTATAGTTGGCCGTGACGGTAACAGATGGTGGCACAATGTCCGGGAACTGAGTGACCGGTATTTTGAGTAGTGCGATTACACCAAGTAATACAATGATGAGCGATATCACCAAAGACAAAATGGGTCTTCTTATGAATATATTGAACATGACTATCCTTTAAATGAATTGAAATTGAACCCAACCTTGTGGCGAGGAACTATTGAGCAGCGATTCCAGGCAGGCTGTCGACGGGTAGTGACCTCGGTATGACCTTTACGCCTTCGCGTAAATTCTGTATACCCTCGAAGACGATCTTATCGCCGGCGATCAGACCCGAATTGACAATGTAGTACTGGCCATACCGACCCGAGGGACTGAAGCTCCTCATTGTAATTACGTTGTTTGCCCCTACTACGTAGACGTAATTTTTGTCCTGTATCTCGAATGCAGCCTTTTGTGGTAACACCAACGACTCTACCTTACCAGATACCAATTTCACCTTGCCTGTGGCATTGTGCTTTAGCAGGTGATCGGGATTGGGGAACGCGGCCCGCACAGATATGGCGCCGGTATTCTCATTGAACTCGCTGACCACGGTCTCTATTTTTCCCTTGTACTTATACTCAGTACCATCGGAAAGAATGAGTGTAGCTGACTTGTTCTCATCAATAGTGGTGGCATCGGCGTTCTTGTTGAATGCCAGGTATTCGTTCTCCGATATGTTGAAATAAGCATATACCGAGTTCACATCAGACACGGTGGTAATGAGTGTACCTTCGCTGACAAGACTACCGGTTTTTAGTGGAATACGGTCTACCACCCCATCAAACGGCGCACGGATAACGGTATAGGAAAGGCGGTGAGTAGCGTGATCGAGATTGGACTCTGCCTCTTCTATGCGGGCACGGGCCGCCTTAAGTTTAGATTGGGCCAACGCAAGTTCGGTAGAAGAAATGATCTTTTTATCTACCATCAACTTCACTCGCTTAGCCTCCAATTCAGCTACACTGGCTTCAGCTCTCATGCTGTGGAGTATGGCTTTGGCTTTGGCTACTTCGGCTTTGTATTCGTTATCGCCGATGCGGAACATCACCTGGCCTTTACGAACAGAGGCACCCTCATCAACATAGATGGCATCGAGAAAACCTGAGATCTTGCTGCGGACCTCCACGTTTCTTATTGCCTGAATATCAGTTACATATTGCTTGTCCAACTGAAGAGGGACAGACCTGATACTTATTACCGGCACTTCAACCGGCTTTTCGGTTTGCTTTGATTCCTTGTTGCCGCAGGATGACATAACCGCCATAGCTGCAAACAACGACAAAAAGACATTTTGACGCATATCTGCTTTTAAGAGATGAAAAATGAGATCAGGCACGAGCCTGAAACAATGAGCCTTCCGACTCTCTCTAAAACAGCGTACAACGGTAAAGGAAAGTATAATAGAACGGCCTTACAGCTCGCACTATAGCGCTTGCGTGGCCGATCTTCAGACGTATGTGGTAGGCATCAGAATGCGCTACCGCGTCAATAGTCTGGGGACCAAAGAAAAACAATGTTGCAGACCTGCGTCGGGCAATGTGGTGATGCCTGCGGTGATGATGCGCACCTGTTGAAATATCGGGACCGGAAGTCTTACCACTTGCAGAGAGGCTCTCGGCCGGGATATCGGACATTTCATAAATGTCTGAAACCGGTGCCGAGGTATTTACAAACCCGCTAACACAAAACAGCGTCGCCAACACCAACAAAATGCCTAACGACAAAGAGCCAGCTGACCTGCGAAAGAATGATATGTAACGTAATAACCTCAACGTGTGTTAGTAAAAAACTGTGGCCAAAACTAATGACGGAATACTTATTGAAATGCTAAATCGGTTTTAACATAACAGATGGCAATAGGGGTATTTAGCAACTCTATGGGATGTGCCATGTTTACACACGCTCGCTAATTCTGCTACCATTCATCTAAAATACTCAAATGGCCGGGTTAAAGTTGAACTGACCGTCCGGAATCGCCCACTAATGGCAGTCACTATAAACTTGTCACAAAGACAGTGCAGCCATCCCGCCATCCACAGCGAGAACCTGACCTGTTGTCCATGCCGAAGCATCGGAGAGCAGGTATGTAACAGTATTTGCAAGAGTGGCCGGATCGCCAACCATCTTCATGGGATTGCGCTTGCGAGCTGCGTCCACTTTGTCGGGAGTGTTAAGAAGACGCGCAGCAAGTGGTGTATCTGTGAGTGAGGGTGCTATACAATTGACTCTGATGGCGGGCGCAAACTCGGCTGCAAGTGAACGTGTGAGCCCTTCGATGGCGGCTTTTGCCATAGCTATTGACGCGTGATAGGGCATGCCACGCTGAGCAGCAACTGAGCTGAACATTACCACTGAGGCATTACCGGCCTGCTTCAACGACGCGAGATACTGTTGAATAATAGCTACAGCCCCCAGACAGTTCATGCGGTAATCGGTAAGGAAATCGGCCTCGGTGAGACCGCGGAACGGCTTTAGCGAAATGGTTCCGGGGAAATAAACCAGTCCATCAATAGGGCCTGCAATAGCGGGAAGTTGCCCTGCAGTATAGCCCTCCACCTGGTAATGCTCTGTATATGGACCGACCGCCTCGCGGGTGCTGATAGCAATAACCCTGTGCCCGACAGTAGTGAGCTGGCCGGCAGCCTCAACCGCAACAGATGACGATGACCCGGCAAAAACGTATGTTTTCATTTTGTTTACCTTTTATAACATTTTAATGAACAAAAGTACAAGAGATACTGAGGGAAAATGGCGCTTGAACCAATATGCCGCGGCAATAGTGGTATAGTCAAATTGTATAGAAATAGTGAAAGCAAGTGTGGTAAAGGGTTTCAGCGAACGGCGTTGACGAAAATAGAGCACAAAATATTTTTGTTCAATTTCTTTATGATTTTTTTAAACAGTTTCAGTTTACCTTTGCCTCAACAACAATGAAAAAAGCATCAGTATACAGGAAGGAGCACTTTAACGCGGCACACAGGCTGCACAACCCGCTGCTGACGGATGAGGAAAACAAGGAACTGTATGGCAAATGCAACAACCCGAACTTTCACGGTCACAACTACGAACTGGTAGTAAAAGTCACCGGATCAATTGACGAAAAGACCGGATATGTTGCTGACACCAAGATACTGAGCAACATTATAAAAGAACACATAACGGATAGGTTCGATCACAAAAACCTGAATCTGGACGTGGAAGAATTTAAGACACTGAATCCAACTACTGAAAATGTAGCTGTGGTAATCTATGAATCACTTCGAGGCAAATTGCCAACGGAGTTGGACCTAAAAATATATCTGTATGAAACTGAACGGAACTTTGTTGAATACCCTGCATAACGATAACGACCTGAACGACGTGGAAATAGACGATATGGGTGACGATCACGTATCGAACGGAAGCGAAACACCTCTGCGTGACGATGCCTTTGAGATGAGCGATGCGGAGAAAATACGCAGGATCGAACACCATTTCGCGGAAATCATGCATACACTTGGATTGGACCTGACTGATGACAGCCTGAAAGGCACACCACGCAGGGTAGCAAAGATGTATGTGAAAGAGATATTCTCGGGTCTGAACCCGGAAAACAAACCGAACATTGCCCTATTTGAGAACAAATATCAATATAACCAGATGCTGGTAGAAAGGGACATAAGTCTGTTCAGCAATTGCGAACACCATTTTGTACCTATTTACGGAAAGGCGCATGTGGCTTACATTTCGAACGGGCATGTTATAGGACTGTCGAAATTGAACAGGATAGTGCAATATTTTGCCAAGCGCCCACAAGTCCAGGAGCGCCTGACAATGCAGATAGGAAAAGAACTACAACGAATACTGGGTACAAAAGACGTGGCGGTGGTGATAGACGCGCACCATATGTGTGTATCGACAAGGGGGATAAAGGACGCCACGTCTTCTACTGTAACAGCATTTTATGAAGGTAAATTCGCAGAAGAAAAAACAAGGACTGAGTTTCTTACGTATGTGGGTATGAGCGACAACAGATAGGAATATGACATAGAGGTGGTGTTTTATTGGGTGTGACCGGCCTGTCGATAATTCGGCAGGCCGGATTTTTTTAGATCAAGGCGAAGAAAGTTGGATACCATTGATCTCTATAAATTGCATGCGCCGTTGCCCGGGTCGGGGAATACGGCATTTTAGGATGGGTGTTCGTGTACTGATCTTATGTCATGTACATTTGCAGCAACATAAGACACATGAAACGTATTCCATTCGCTTTTGCTACAAATGCCATATTAATCATCACCGGTCTGGTGACGGTGTTTCATCTATGTGTGATGGTGGGTATTGTGCCCTATAACATTGTGTGGGGAGGGCGGCTAACGGACAGGAAAGAAATGCTGGTATTTGAACTCTCTTCAATTATTGTCAATCTGGTGCTCGCACTGACGGTCGCAATGAAGGCGAAAAAAGTGAGGGCGAAAGTACCGGGCAAGCTGGTGAATGTGGTGCTTTGGGCTTTTGTGGTGTTGTTTGCACTGAATAGTGCAGGTAATCTTGTTGCAAAGGCAACATTAGAGACAGTGATATTCACTCCGTTAACAATACTGTCGTGTTTGTTATGTGCGCGGGCGGCAGTTGAATGAATGGCGCGGAGAAATTAATCGCACGAAATGACTTTTGTCAATTTATGTTCTTCAAGAAGATCATATCATTGTAAAAAAGTAACCAGAAATGCTGCAACCATTCTATAACTACATGAATGACATCCGCAAATTGGATGCGGATGTCATTCGAGGTTTTGATGAAGGGTGTGAATATATTGATGTGGCAAGAAATGAATACCTTCTTCGGGACGGAGAAGTATGCAACTACCTATACATCATCACAGAGGGGCTGGTGCGTATGTATTACATAAAAGAGGACGAGGAAATAAGTTCCATGTTTCTTGAGTCTTTTGCTCCTTTCACTGCTCCCGATAGCTTTTACTCTCGAAAGCCGGGGTACATGTGCCTACAGGCAGTAGTGCCCACAACATTGGCACGCATTCACTACAACCGGCTGCAACAACTTTATGACCTGTACCCGGCCCTTAACTATGTGGGACGGGTGATCACCGAGCGGTACTTCGTAAAAAGCGAGGAGCGGCTGCAACTATTGCGGAAACAGAGTGCTGAGGAACGTTATAATTACTTTGCGGAAGCGTATCCCGAACTGTTACTGAAGATGCCTCTTAAGTATATAGCTTCTTATCTGGGTATTACCAATGAGACGCTTAGCCGCATCAGGAACAAGATCAGGAAATGATCATCAGAGGCGATAGGTGAACAGCAGACGCTGGGTTATGTTTGACAGATCCCACGAGAGGTTAGAATAACCGGAACCCTTGTCGGGCATGATATTCTCGTATCGCATGCCGTTCATGAACTGCAGACCAATGGACAGGCGCTTGATATCTACCCGGGCGCCGAGATAGGCTGTGAAATTAGCTGACACCATTGTTACATCATTGGTCAGAACCCTGGTGTCGGTGTAATCGTTATAGGGGCTGACATGACCGTTTGCGGGGTTGGTGTAGGGCCTGTTGTAATGGGTACGACTGAAAGTATCTGTTGTACCTGAACCGTAACCTGCGCGCAGTTCGGCACCTGCATAAAGACTTACACGGCGATAGAAATGGCGCTGCGCTTCAATACCGAACCCGGCAGTAACAAGACCTACCTTGGTAACACCCGGACGGGAGAATGCAGTGTCTTTATTGAAACTGGTGAAACGTGGTTCGGGACGGTCGTTGTAACCGGTATAGCCGAGGGTAGCAACGAAGGAGTTTATGGGGCTGCGCCTGATCTTATAGACCAAACCCACGGTTCCCATGCCGGGATTTGTAGTGGCAGCAAAGGCAGCATTGGTCTCGGTGTAGATGCCGAAGGAGTTTTTGTGCGCTGTGGTGTCGCCGGCGAAAATGTGGAGCGGCAGCAGCAATAAACAAACTGAAAGTGATCTCATGCGGTTGTGTTTTTCGAATAAACGTACGAGGAGCACTTTTACACCCACAACAAAATGTTAAAACGGGAAAAGCTACATTAACAGCACCCTTCCGCCTTTGTGACCTTGTACAAGAATCGTTGCATATCCCATGCCGATGAGGGGCAACGTTCGGCACACAGACCACAGTGCAGACACACATCCTCATCCTTGACCATTACCTTGGTAGTGGGCAGCACATCAGAGACATAAAGTGCCTGTGCGGTATTGGTAGCCTGCACCTTTAAATGCATGCGCAAATCGGACTCTTCCATGTTTCGCGTGAAAGTAATGCAGGCCGTGGGGCATATATCCATGCAGGCATCGCACTCTATACACTTACTTTCCGTGAAAACGGTCTGTACGTCGCAGTTCAGGCAGCGTTCTGCCTCTCGAAAACCGGTGGGCAGGTCGAAGCCCAGTTCCACTTCCTTCTTTCGATTGATGAGCGTTAGCGCCTTATCTGCATGCGGCACTGCATATCGGGTATCGGTAACCACCTCGCTGTCATAACTCCACTCGTGAATACCCATTTTCTGGCTAACAAGGTTAACAAAGGGTGCGGGCCTTTCCGTCAGTGCTTTCCCGCTGCAATACAAGTGTATGGAGATGGCTGCCCGATGACCATGCGCAACAGCGCCGGGCAGGCATACTGGCAGTCCACAACCTTGTGGAAATACTCCGGATCTTTGATATCTGTAGGTTTCAATAGTTGTTGTTTTAACGAGGTGAAACAATACGTACTATGATCCTTAAACAGTCTTATCGAGCTAAAGCCGAGGCGCTATATGTTAAACACCAATAATATACTGAAAAATAATAATAAATAAAAGATCAGCGGGGAGCAAGATCGTAAAGGGTAGCAGCGAGATCTGCAGCGCAGGGATGGTATTCTATATCGAATCGGGGTGAACGGTAGTACCAACGTTTATCTGCGCCCGACTTCCATTTGTCGCCGCGGGTGGTGGTCTGCACAGGTGTATAAGCCACCTGGTCCATGTTGGTATCGTAGACCACCCAACGGCGGCCTTTACGTGTATCGAAAGAATGTACACCCTCCTTGTCGCGGATATGACCAATGGGCGGCATCTGCTGGTGCGCATATCCATACACTGCGAGCAATATGCTCTTCCCATCTACGACTGAAGGCGGTACCGTCCTGCCGGCACTGTCAATTATTATATTGGTGTAGTGGCCGGCGCGCACTGCGACTAGATCGGTATCGAGGAAATAATAAACAGGGCAAAAGGTGAAATGATCTCGAAAATCGTTGCGGATAACCCTGTAAATGGCACTCATATCCCGGTTGAGTTGCTCCAGGAGTTTGGGATTGGTGCCCCGCAGAAGCATATTGCGTCGGTTCTGCTCGGTGGAGAGCTGAACCAGCAGAATTTCGGGCTGATCCACACGATGTTGCGCCCGGAGAGTCCAGGGAAGCAACGCAAGGACGAAAATAATAATACGGCAGAGAGGGTACATGCTACAAAGATATTGCAGTAAAAGACGAGAAAACAGGCTACAACCTTAGCAAGCGATCATATATTGTTTTGACAAATTTCATGCAATAATCAGACCTGTGACCGTGGGCATGCCGGCATTTTATAGTTATCCACATGGTAGAGCAAACCACCTTTTAAAGGTGCCTGAGACTGCTTACCTTCGCTGCAAAATCAGAGCGTGCTCCGGTTATTCAGAAACAACAGCCCCTTTACGGTATTGGTACTTTTTCTCTTCGCTATAGTTGTGAAGGTAGAGGCGTTGTTGCATCCGGTAGCCCCCACACCGGTGGCAGGGCACTTTCTGTATAACTATACGCTGAGGGTCATAGATATAGTCTTCAGGCATAGTTCGTTTGTCTATACGCTGCTTGGTATAACGGTATTGTTCCTGCAGTCGCTGTATATAAAAGACATCTCATCGAGACACAAACTGTTTCCGAGGAACACCTATATACCGTCGTTTATATTTTTGTTACTGACCTCCCTATATCAACCGTTCAACTTTTTTAACGAAACGATGATACTGAACACGTTGCTGTTGGGATCGGTAGATGTGATGTTCAGCTTCACGCAAACGACACAACCCCGTAAACTGATATACAATGCCGGGTTTCTGCTATGCACCGCAGCCCTGTTCCAGTTCTCGCTTCTGGCGTTCTTTCTGCTGCTGACGGTAGGTATGGTGATGTTTCGGCCATTTAATCTGGGTGAATGGAGCGTGGCGCTGATGGGCTACATAACTCCATTATATTTTCTGGTATGTATCCTTTTTCTCGTGGACAAGTTCTATCTACTGCACCAGTGGCCGCATGTGGGTGTTTCCCTGTCGTCGAATGTGGTTTCGCCTTTTTATCTCATCGTAACAATAGCGGGGATCATCATACTGCTGGGCACGGGGGTATACGCGATGCAGGAAAATGTGGCCCTGAGCAATATCTATGTGCGCCGTGACTGGACAGCCATATCATTTTACCTGATAATATCACTGCTAGTAGCAATCATCACGGATGTGGCAATAAAAAGCACCTGGTTGATAGCAATGCCCGGATTAAGCATAATTATATCTCACGGGCTTTTGCTTGAAAAGAACAAACGGTTTAGTAATTTTATCTTTTATTTTTCTCTTTTATTACTCTTATTCTGCCTTTGGGCAGGCAAATGACCTTAAATGAAATTCGGTATTATCGTTTTCCCCGGCTCAAACTGTGACCGCGACATGATGCACGCACTGAGAGACGACCTGAAACAAGAAACAGTGATGCTGTGGCACAAAGACCGTGACCTGAGCATGTTCTCGACCAACGACTGCATAGTGCTGCCGGGCGGCTTTTCTTACGGCGACTATCTGCGGTGCGGTGCATTGGCCAGGTTCAGTCCGCTGATGGAGCAGGTGATAGATTTCGCCAACCGTGGTGGCAAGGTGCTGGGCGTGTGTAATGGTTTTCAGATACTGTGCGAAGCCGGGCTGTTGCCGGGCGCGCTGTTGCAGAACGATCATCAAAAATTCACGTGCAAGAACGTGTATATAAAAAGCGAAGGCGCTAACAACCGCATAGGCGCAGCGGTGGGTACCAAGGCGCTGAAAATACCGGTGGCTCATGGCGAAGGACGCTACTATGCGGACGCTGCTATGCTGAAGCAACTGCATGACAACGACCAGGTAGTTTTCCGCTACTGCAACGAACAGGGCGAGATACACATAGACTCGAACCCGAACGGAGCTGTGAACAACATTGCAGGCATCTGTAATGCAGGGCGCAATGTTTTTGGCATGATGCCACACCCAGAAAGGGCTTGCTCGGAACCACTGAACAATATTGACGGCAAGGCAATACTGATGGCATTGGCGCACAACTGATCTGTCTGAAATAATGACGGGGACCGGAACCGGTCTCATTTCATAACACCTATATCAATGAGCCGTATATCGGCTCATTGATGTATAATAAAGACCCGAAAAAGGGTCATAGATTGTATCGCAGTGCGCCTGAAACAGCGTTCCGCGGATACAAAACAAACGTTAAAAAGACAGCGATATGACTGAATTTACCCTTCAGGAAAACTATATTGCACTGTCTTATATATTGCAAAACGCGTAACAATGATGACAAACCTCCGCAATCTTGCTCTTACAACAGCACTTTCTTTTGCTAGTTTGATCGCATTTGCACAAACAGGAGACCCGACCACCTGGAAGTATGAATTGAAGAAAAAGTCGGCAACCGAGTATCAGCTTATTTACCACCTGAACCTTAAAAGCGGGTGGCATATATGGTCGTTGCATCCGGGCGGTGATGGTTTTCAGATAGTGCCCGAATTCAGGATAGACAAGAACGACAAAGTGCAGGTGAAGGGACTGAAAGAGAACGGGAAAGCGACCACTACCCTTATGGATGGCGTGGATGGAAAAGTGACCTACCTGAGCGGGCAGATAGATTATGTGCAGGACGTTGTAGTGAAAGGCCCAACCAGAATAACCGGGAAACACACCTATCAGGTATGCGATGACAAACAATGCCTGGCACCGGTGGACAAAAGTTTTGAATTTGTGATCAACTAATCGTGCAGGGAGACCTGTTGAATAAACGCCCTTGGCAATAAAGGAAAAAGAAGACGTCAAGTATGACAAAGCTGACCAAAATACTGATAATAGCCGTAATGTGCCTTTGGGGCGCCGGCAGCGCGATAGCGCAGATAACCAAGGACCCTACCAGCTGGCAGATAGAAACGAAAAAGATACAGGGCAATGAATATGAGGTGACCTTTCACCTGAAGCTGGCGAAGGGATGGCACATATGGTCGCTGACGCCGGGAGGTGACGGACTGCAGATACCTCCTGAATTCAAATTCAGGAAGACTGCTGATTTCGCGGTATCGGGAAAAGTGAAAGAAAAAGGACACAACATCACCGGCCCCATGGACGGGGTGGACGGTATTGTTACCTATTTCCACGACAATGTAGACTATACACAAAAACTAACTATAGCACGTAACACCACCATCAAGGGCATTTATACCTACCAGGTGTGTGACGACAAAATGTGTCTGCCACCCAAAAACGTTCCTTTTACTATTGCCGTAACTGATGCCGGAGGAGGTGCACCTGATTCTACTGTTGCTGATTCGACGAAAGTTGACACTACGGCTACTGCCGCGGCGACAAATAGCAACACTCTCCCAACCGACACTGCAGCAAAAGCACCGGCAACGAATACAGCGCCTAATGAAGGGGGTGGCAGCAAGTCGTTGCTATGGTTGTTCCTTGCAGCGATAGGTGGCGGACTTGCTGCTGTGATAACGCCATGTGTGTATTCTATGATACCTATCACGGTAAGCTTCTTCACTAAGCGTAGCAAGACACGTAAAGAAGGTATCAGGAACGCGCTGTACTATTCAGCGTCTATCATTATCATCTTTACGGTGCTCGGTGTGGCCATTTCCGCTATATTCGGGTCGAACGCGTTGAATACTCTTTCTACGAACTGGATCGCCAACCTTTTCTTCTTCTTCATCTTCGTACTGTTCGGTATTTCGTTCCTGGGTGCGTTTGAAATAACGCTACCATCGTCGTGGACCAGCAAAACCGACTCGAAGGCGGGTGTAGGTAGCTTTGGCGGCATATTCTTCATGGCCCTGACGCTGGCAATTGTATCGTTCTCGTGTACCGGGCCGATAGTGGGTCCGTTGCTGGTGCTGGCGGGCAAGGGCGGCATTGCAGGCCCTGCGGTTGGTATGTTCGGGTTCTCGATCGGTCTGGCACTGCCATTCGCGTTGTTCGCGATATTCCCGGGCATGCTGAACAAGATGGCCTCTTCGGGCGGTTGGTTGAACCAAGTGAAAGTAGTACTGGGTTTCCTGGAGCTGATGCTGGCATTGAAATTCCTGTCTAATGCCGATCTGGCACAGGGATGGCGCCTGCTGGACAGGGAGATATTTATTGCCTGCTGGATAGTGATATCGCTGCTGCTTGGATTCTACCTGCTGGGTAAGCTGAAACTGTCGCACGATGACGCTCCTGCAAAGAATCTGTACGGTCAAGAGTATGTATCCATCTTCAAGTTGTTCATGGCCATTATCTCGTTCACGTTTGCCACTTATCTGTTACCTGGTATGTGGGGCGCGCCGCTGAACGGCATGAGTGCATTCCTGCCGCCTGTAGGAACGTTTGATTCATTCGGCGGAAGTGGCGGAAATGCTGCGCCCACGCATAGTGCCGATAACAGCGAAGTACGCCCAGTGAAATACGTTGAGGAGATGAAAATATACGAGCCACCGGTTGTAAAGAATCTGGGCCTTATTACATACTTCGAATACGAGGAAGCACTTGCTGCATCAAAGAAGTTGAAAAAGCCGATCATGCTCGACTTTACAGGCATCAACTGTGTGAATTGCCGTAAGATGGAAGGACAGGTATGGTCGGATCCGGAAGTAGCGAAACGCCTGAAGGAAGACTTTATTGTAGCATCACTTTACTGTGACTTCAACAGGGTGGATCTGCCTGAAAGCGAGCAGTACTTTTCGAAAGATCTGAACTCGCAGATCATTACTGTGGGCAACAAAAACTCAGATCTGCAGGCATCAAAATTCGGAGCTAACTCACAGCCGTTCTATTTCTTTGTTGATGAGAATGGCAACAAGCTTGCAGAAA
>JBIKSN010000263.1:0-4358 GCA_044348585.1 Flavipsychrobacter sp. | reverse complement strand
TAAAAAAGGATCATTGCGAGATTGCTTCGTCACACCCCACCCTAGGGCCTCGCTCTGTTCCTCGCAATGACGGCCTACTTTGATATTTTTTACCTCAACAACAAATTTCTATCACACTACAACACCGCACAATTAAATAACAGGCGTCATTGCGAGAAGCCCGGCGGAACAGTGCGCTGGCCTTCGACGAAGCAATCTCGCGACCACAAGAATTGGAACCACCGAGTGCTGCCCCCATAAAAAAGGATCATTGCGAGATTGCTTCGTCACACCCCACCCTAGGGCCTCGCTCTGTTCCTCGCAATGACGGCCTACTTTGATATTTTTTACCTCAACAACAAATTTCTATCACACCTCAAAAAACGCACTATCATAAAACTTTCTTTTGCTGGCTGTCAAGCACGGGTGTAACTTGAATGGAAACAGAAGAAAATGGCGCACAAAAGCATACATGGGAATTTTATCTCACTTCTCACCTTGCGCAGAACTGCGCAGCAAGTGAGAAGAGGTGCGCAGTTTTTGAGAAGCTGTGGGAAGCAGAGAGAAGCAAAACTTCCCACCTCGCCATTGATAATCAATGAAAAAGTGAGAAACTGCGCACAAACAAAAAAACGCTCAGCCACCGTAGCTTTTTCAGCCAACGAGGCCCCAACTCTTTCAGCCGCCGAAGCTTTTTCAGCGAAGGAGGCCCATTCCCCCATAAATTAATACTTTTACCAAAAGAACAGAATAACCGTTAACATGCGCATATTTATATCAGGAGCATCCGGCCTCGTAGGCGGCAATTGTTTGAAACATTTTAAAGAAATGGGCTGCGCGGTAGTTGGCTCTTATTTCTCTTATAAGACCGATGATACCGTTTTCTATGATACGCTGAACCCGGCCCACCCCGAGAACTTTGATGTGGCCGCGTTCCGTCCCGATGTGATCGTACACTGCGGTGCCCTCACCCATGTAGATTATTGCGAAACGCATGTAGAAGAGAGCTACGAAAAAACAGTACAGAGTACCATCAATCTGGTGGCGGTGGCCAAGGCCTGCAACGCCCGCATGGTGTATATATCAACCGATTATGTGTTTGACGGAGTGGATGGGCCCTACCGCGAAGACGCGCCGGTGCACCCCATCAGCGTATATGCGGAACACAAACTGGAAGCCGAACAACTGGTACTGCGCGAAATGAAGGATGCGCTGGTGCTGCGTGTCACCAACGTATATGGCGACGAGGTGCGCGGCAAGAACTTTGTGGCCCGTATTGTGGAGCAATGCGTAGCCAAGCAGAAACTGACATTGAAACTGCCGTACGATCAGTACGCGTCGCCGGCCAATGCCTGGGACATAGCCCGTGCCATGTACCTGCTGCTGCGCGATAGCAAGTCGGGCATCTACCACATAGGCAGCACCGACTATCTGAACCGCGTGGAGCTGGCTCTAAGGGTGCTCAGCTACTTCCCCGATGCCGAGTACGACCTTATCCCCATCAGCACTGCCGATATGAAGCAGCCCGCGCCAAGACCACTGCTGGGCGGTTTTGTGAAAATGAAATTCAGCAACGAATACCCCGAATTCCTCTTTGGCAATATAGACAGCTACCTGAGAAGCAAATTTGGTAGATAATTGATCGTCCCATAGCATACAACACCTTATGTCAGACCGCCGCGATTTCGTCAAAATGTCCCTGCTCTCATCAGCTGCATTGCTGACGGCTCGGTCTGCCTTCGCCCATAGCCCGGAGGTGAGCGATAAACATTACACCACTACTACCGGTGTGCCCATTGTCATCTCCACCTGGGATTTTGGCAAGGAAGCCAACGACGAGGCATGGAAAATGCTCAGCAAGAACAGCCGCGCGGTAGATGCCGTAGAATCGGGCGTGAGGGTACCCGAGGCCGATGCCTCTAACCAGACAGTGGGGCGCGGTGGCCGCCCCGACCGCGACGGCCGCGTGACGCTGGATGCCAGCATAATGGACGACAAAGGCAATAGCGGATCGGTGGCATGCCTGGAACATGTGGTACATGCCATATCTGTGGCACGCATGGTGATGGAGCGCACCCCGCACGTGATGCTGGCGGGCGAAGGAGCACTGCGCTTCGCGCTGGACAATGGTTTTAAGAAAGAGAACCTGCTCACCGAACAGAGCGAGCAGGAATGGAAAGAATGGCTGAAGGAGAACAAATACACACCTCAGGCCAATATAGAAAATAAGATGCCCGCGGGTCCCGGCAATCATGATACCATAGGTATGCTGGCCATGGACACGTTTGGCAATATGGGCGGTGCCTGCACCACTAGCGGCATGGCCTACAAGATGCGCGGCCGCATAGGCGATTCGCCCATCATTGGCGCCGGCCTCTTTGTAGATAACGAAGTGGGCGCTGCCACCAGCTCGGGCCTGGGCGAGGAGGTGATACGCACCGTAGGGTCGCACCTGGTGGTAGAGAGCATGAGGCTGGGCATGTCGCCCGAGGCTGCCTGCCGCCGTGCCATAGAACGTATAGCCGCCCACCACCCCGACAAGCCCAAGGAGATACAGGTAGGTTTCCTTGCCCTCAACAAACACGGCGAGTTCGGCGCCTTTGCGCTTCAGGACGGATTTACCTATGCTGTGCGCAGCCACAAAGAAGAGAAGATATACAGTGCCCCCTTCCTGTGGAAGTAGGCGACAAACAAAAGCCCGGCGCTGTTGTGCAACAACCTCGCCGGACCTTGTTTCTTTTTTGTTTTCAATGGCTAGGGTACCGCTAACGCACTATCCGCGGCACCTTCTTTAGAATGTGTACCGTATAGTAGGTACCGGGAAGAAACTTTGCTGATATACCGTTACCACCTTCTTGTTGGGCGCGTCATAGTACTTCAGGAATATGTTCTGGTGATTGGTGATGTTCTGGAAGTCGATGGCCATTTCGAGGGTACTTTTCCTGTATTCTTTGCGGTAAGACACCCTGAGGTCTGACCGGAAATAACCCGGCAGCTTTTCAGTGAAGGCCTCGTTGTCTTTGAGCACGGTGCGCATTTCCGCTACCGAGCGGGTCATGTCCAGTGGTGTGGACCAGCGGCCACCCACACTCGACACCTTGGCGTTCACGGCCAGCACACTGCCCTTGTGCCCCACCCTGAACTCCTTGCCGGCCAGCACATTGAGCACATGTCCGGTATTGAAAGCGGTATTTCTTTCTATACCATCGCTGCCCGTGTAGCGGGAATTGAACAATGAGCCGGTCATCAGAAAATAGTACCCTTTGTTGAAAAAACGCTCCAGGGTCAGCTCGGCGCCATAGTTGTGGCCCTTGCCTTTGTTCACGAGGCTGTCCACATCATCCGGCCCGAAAAAGGAACCTGAGTTGACCGCCGAGAAAGATGTGGCCCTTGTTTCGACGGGCACATTGCCCAGCAACTGGTAGTAGGCCTCTGCCTTCAGGCGCATATGCTCGGTGATGTTCCAGTCATAGGTGACCACCGAATGGTGACTGCGGGTGAAACCAAGGTCTTTGTTAGTGAGCGTAGGACCGTTGGCAGTGGGCGTGTTCACGTAGTAGGTATAGATGCTCTGCGCCTGGTGATGCAGGCCGTAGCCCACACTCAGTGCCTGGCGCTTGCTGAGGGCATACCTGAGGCTGGCGCGTGGTTCGGCAACATACTGCTGATTGAGGGTAAGGTATTGACCATGCACGCCCGCAACGCCCGAGAGTTTGTCGTTGAAGCGGTGCTTCCATTGCGCATAGGCTTGCAGCAGGCCATAGTTGCCCTTCTTGTCTATATACACCACTTCGGTGCCATCGGGCATGAACTCTTTGTTCATGAAGTTGAAACCCGTCTGGTCGAAGGTGATGCCGGCCTGCATATTGTTACGGGCGTTCATCTTGTGCGTGAGCGACCACACACCGGAGATCTTATCTGATGCCAGTCGGCCGCGGCTTTCTGGTATAGGCTGGTAAGTAGTGCGGCTCAGCGAGTCTTCCTGATACTTCTGGAACGATCCGCCATAGGCCGCTGTGAACTTCGTTGAGGTCTTTTCGGACAGCTGGTGTTCATAGCTAACGCCTGTGACCGATGTGCCGTACCATGCGTACTCATTGGCAAACGGGTCGCCGCCATAGAGCTCGGTAGTTGTGGTATCAACGTCCTTGCCCAGAAACTCGATATTGCTTTTGCCGCTTATACCGAACAAGCTGACTTTAGAGCGTTTGCCTACTTGTGACGTGAGTTTGAAGTTGAGGTCCTGATAGTAAGGCACTGCCGCCCCGGTGCCAAAGCTGATACCCATCTTCTGGAACACACCCAGTGTGGAGTAGCGGTAGTTGATGAGGTAGGACGTGCGCTTGTTTCGACCCAGCGGTCCTTCGGCACCCAGCTCG
>JBIKSN010000039.1:0-16965 GCA_044348585.1 Flavipsychrobacter sp. | reverse complement strand
TTTGATTGTGTTTTATCGTTCTCAAAAATAAGAAAAAACCGTTTACAACACGACAGCAAAAGACCCTTCAGCCGTCTGCCGACACGTTATACGGTCATAAATATATTTCAATAAAGCCATCTATCTATGGAAACTTAGAAATATTTTTTTGTACTATTTTTCGAGGTCGTCTTTGTAGCCTTTTATTGCACGGTAAATGGCTACAGCTACATCAAACTGACCTTTCTCTGAATTCAGATATGCCTCCTCTTCAATGTTGGTGATAAAACCTATTTCAACGAGGACGCCAGGCATGGCACTGCCCGCCAGTACTTCCAGCCCTTTTTGCTTAACTCCCAGATCTTCGCGTCCGCCCAATGCAAATTGCTCCTGAACTTTAGACGCCAGAACCACACTTTTGCCAAGGAAGGCCTGTGCGTACTGTGCAACTATGATCGCTGTCTGCGGATCATTTTCATTCAACAATCCCGGTTCATCGCTTACATTTTCGCCATATTCACCGATTGCGTCCTTCTGTTGACCGGCACGGTGAATACCCATAACATAGGTTTCAACGCCGCTGCGCTTTGTAACGTGATGACGCACAGAGGTATAGATCGGTTGCTTCACGGTCTTTCCCTTGCGTTTCACCGTCTTGTAGCCCTTAAGCGTGCGTGTATAGGTATAGGGAGTAGAATTGACGTGTATGGAAATGAAAAGGTCACCGTTCGACTTGTTGGCGATCTCGTGGCGCTCCACGAGTGACGGATATGCGTCCTCAGTGCGGGTGTACACCACTTGCATATTGCGCATGGAGTCGGTGAGGAGTTTGCCCAGTTTCAGGGCAACAGCCAGGGTAATGTCTTTCTCGTACGAGATAGCCCCCTGTGCCCCAAAATCTTTGCCACCATGACCGGCATCAATAACGATTTTACTTACCTTCTTGCCTTTGGCAAACATTGACACCGGCGAGAACACCAGCAACATTGCCAGAACAACGATAGCGCGCATAAGAATGTTTCACAAAAGATTAAATATACAATTTCATTCAACCTCGCAGTCAAATAGTTATTTTTGCCCGTTCATGAGCCTTAGCGGTAAATTTATTCCAAATTTCTCATCATTGCATCGCTTTACCTGCTGTGTGGCCACTATTTTTATAATCTTTATAACAAATGATGCCACGGCTCAGCTGAAGCGAAGAAACGACTCGCTATCAGTTAGGGACACCACTATTGCCATTGCTGATACCATCAGTTGGAAAAATGGCAAACCCGGTATCGCGGGCAACGATACGCTGGCAAAGGCAGACTCAACTAAAAAGACGACCCTTGCCGAACGCCTGGGCATCAAGATATCGTCTGATGCGCTTCCGTCTGTGGTGAAGGCAACTGCAAAGGACTCAGCCGTAATGGACATGGACAACGACCTTTTTTACTTGTATGGTAAGGCGCAGGTGAACTATGAGGAAATGCAGCTGAATTCGGGTCAGATGAGTTTTGCGCAGTCAACCAACATGGTGACGGCAGCGCCCACCGATCTGGCAAAAGATACCGGGACAGATCGCCCCTCTTTCAAGCAAGGGAATGAGAAGTTCACTTTTGATTCCATGCAGTACAACTTCAAAAGTAAGCGTGCCATCGTGCGCAACGTGAGTTCTCAGTATGGCGAAGGGTATGTAAAAAGCGAACAGATAAAACGAAATCCTGATCAGAGTATATACGGCTGGCACAGTGTCTATACTACGTGCGCGCTCGACACGCCGCACTTCGGCATAAGGGCCAAGAAGATAAAGGTGATCCCTGACAGAGTCATTGTGTCGGGGCCGGCCAACCTCAACATTGAGGGTGTGCCTACTCCGTTGTATCTGCCGTTCGGCTTGTTTCCGGCCTCGCAAAAGCAGCGGTCCGGTTTTGTGTTGCCAACCTATAGTGTGGAGCAGCAGCGTGGTTTCGGCCTACTCAACGGAGGATACTACTTTTATGTGAACGACAAGGTGGATGCCCTTGTACAGACCAACATCTACACCAAGGGAAGCTATAAGGTGACGGGTACCAGCAACTACAACAACATGTACCACTACAGGGGGGCATTTAGTTTGTCTTACGCACTAAACAAGACCGGTGAGGATTTTGAACCCAACGCAAGCACTACAAAGGACTTTATGGTGAACTGGCGCCACAGTTCGGATGCAAAGTCGGTACCCGGCCAGAGCTTTAATGCATCGGTACAGGCAGGTACATCGAGCTTCTATTCGAACAACAGCTTAGATCCTAACCTGATACTGAACAACCAGTACCAGTCGAACATAAGCTATAGCAAAAACTGGCAGAATCGTCCCTTTGGCCTTACCATCAGCGCGCTGCACCAGCAGAACACCCGTACGAAGCAGATAGATGTGACACTGCCGTCAATGAACTTTTACGTCAACCAGTTCAATCCGTTCCAGAACAAAAACGCGGTGGGCAATCACTGGTACGACAAGATCACTGCAAGCTATTCCATGGATCTTCAGAACAAGACCACGCTCTACGACAGCACCTTCGATCTGAGCAAGATGTCGTTGAACCAATTTCAGAATGGTGTGCGGCACACTATCCCTGTCAGTGCCTCTTATACGGTACTGCGGTATGTGAACATGTCTTTCAGCGCCAATTATAATGAGTACTGGCTCAGCAACAAGATCTACCAGCAGTACAACGATGCAACCGGTAAGGTGGATTCAACACTTAAGGACGGATTCTTTACGGCGCGCGATTTCAATGCAGGTGTATCCTTGTCTACCCGCATATATGGTATGAAGCTGTTCAGCAGGGGAAGCCTTAAGGGGATACGCCACGTGCTGACACCGTCTACCGGTATATCCTTCCGCCCCGATTTCGCCACAGATCCGTTCAACTATTACTACCAGGCGCGCATGGATACAAGCCAGACTGAGAGAATACTGTCTCCGTTCCTTCGTTCACCTATCGGGTCGCCGCCACAGGGCAAGCAGGCTGCAGTGAGTCTGGGTGTGAACAACAACCTTCAGATAAAGGTGCGCAACAACAAAGACACGGCTAAGGGCTACAAGAATGTGACGCTCATAGATGGTCTGGGAATCGCCACCTCCTACAATGCTGCTGCCGACTCATTCAGATGGAGTGATATAGGTGTGAATTTCAGGACCAACGTTTTGGACAAGGTGAACATTACCGGGTCTGCAGGGTATAGCCCGTACGCGTTTGATTATGGAAAGGGCCGGATCATGGAAACGCTGAATATTGAACACGGTACCGGTGTTGGTCGTTTCAAATCGGCCAACCTTTCGGTGGGCAGCAACTTTCACTCCAAACCCAAGGGTAGCGACAAAGAGCGCACCAATAGCGAAGAGTATCTGCGAGTACTGCGCAATGCAGGCTATAACGAGTATGTGGACCTGAACATCCCGTGGAGTTTCAACTTCACTTATACTATGTCGGTGAACAAGCAGTTCAGTAGTTTCTCCTACCGCGATACTTCTGTATTGACACACTCACTGACGTTTGCGGGAGAGTTGCAGTTAACAGAGCGTTGGAAGGCGGTTGTGAACAGCGGCTATAACTTTGATCTGAAACAGATGACACTCACCAGCATAGACGTGTACCGCGATCTGCACTGCTGGGAAATGCACTTCCAGACCTATCCGTTCGGGCCGCGCAAGAGCTTCAATTTCACGCTCAATGCAAAGTCGTCTATACTACAGGACCTGAAGTTGATGCGCCGTCGCGACTTCAGGGATGTGCCGAATTAACGACGGGATCAATCTACATCCCGCACTATCCTGAAGCCCAGTGTAGGCCAGTTGGAGGATGGTACGGCATAACGGATTTTATAAGATTGCAATGTTGCAGTTGGACACACTCTCAGCCTTGATGGCCAAACGAAATATATCCTAAATCAATTCCGTTAGTCGGTGATCTTAATAACATCGTCGTCTTCCTCGCCCATAAGGAATGCGGTAGCATTGTTCTTTTTCTCTATCACTTTGTCCATCCACAAGAGGAGCGCAGGCAGCAGCGTGAGGTTCGTTACCATGGCCAGGAAAAGAGTGATAGATGTTAGATAGCCCAGTGATTTTGTACCATCAAATTGCGACAGCATAAACACGGCGAAACCCGCGATAAGAATAAGGGATGTGTAGATGATGCTGAGGCCGGTATCGTGTATGGTACGGTGCACCGTGTCGGCAATACTGTCGTCGTGGCGCACCAGTTCTTGTTTGAAGTTGACCAGGAAGCGAATAGTTACGTCGATAGTGATACCCAATGCAACACTGAAAACAAGTACTGTAGAAGGCTTGATGCGGATGCCGAGCCACCCCATCAGACCGGCAGTAATCAGCAGAGGTACAATGTTAACGATGATCGATATGAGGAGTATGCGCCATGAGCGGAACAACGCTACCATACATCCGAAGATGATAAGGAACGCCAGTATTAAACTGTCGCGCAGGCTGTCTACAATAAACTTGCTGCCCTCCAGGAAGGTGATGCTGGTGCCTGTGAAGGTGACCGTGTACTTGCTGCTGTCGAATATCTTATACACTTGAGGTTTTATAGAATCGAGCAGGGCAGGTAACTTTCTTGACCCTACATCGGCCATACTTACGCTTATACGCGCTTTCTGCTTATTACTGTCAATGAACGACAGCAGCAGTTTATTGAACAAAGTACCCTTGCCGGTGTCTTTCTTAGCAGACAGGTATGGTTGCAGGAACGCAGCTCCAAAGTCGCCCGGAACAGCAAAGTAAGATGTGTCGCCACCAAAATATTGCTGTGAAGCGAACTTCACACCGTTGGTTATAGACAGCGGCTTGCCTATTTCCGGATAAGACTCCAATACAGCACTCAGTTCGTCCATTTTCCTGATCACGCTCAGGCCATTCACTACGCCGCGTTTTTTGCGGGTATCTATCACTATCTCCAGTGGCATCACTCCTTTGAAGTTTGTCTCAAAGAATTTCAAGTCCACCGATACCTTATCTGATTTTGGAAGGTCGTCAACAATATGTGCGTCATTCTTCAGGCGCATAACACCCCATACCGACAGCCCGCAAACAACCAACGTGAATACATAGATCGACATCCTGTGACTGAACACCCAGTTGGTTATCCGCGTCAGCACTTTGTTGATCAGTCCGCTTTCCAGATACTTGGTGTGTTTCACCTTTGGCGGAGGCAGGAAACTGAAAAATGCCGGGATGAACACCAGAGAGATAAAGAACAGGGCTATGATGTTGATACCTGCAACCAACCCGAATTCTTTAAGCAATACGCTTTTTGTGAAAAAGAATACGCCAAAGCCTATTGCAGCAGTAAGGTTGGTAAAAAAGGTAACGATACCCATCCTGTCCACCATGCGCAACAGCGACTTCATTTTATTGGGGTTGCGGTAGTACTCAAAGTGGTAACGGTTCAGCAGGTATACGCAGTTAGGAATGCCTA
The DNA here is from genome assembly GCA_044348585.1 of Flavipsychrobacter sp. GTDB lineage: Bacteria > Bacteroidota > Bacteroidia > Chitinophagales > Chitinophagaceae > Nemorincola. Next base: position 11,521 of record JBIKSN010000039.1, on the reverse strand, counting down.
TCACCACCACCAGCGGCGGTATGAGCGCCGTGAGCAGCGTGATCTTGTAACCCAGGAGCACAATGGTACCCACACTCCAGATAACACCTATAGCCACAACCAGCATTGATGCCAATACCGCTGTGAATGACCTGAAGAAGATGACCAGAATCACCGCAGTAAGAACAAAGGACAAAATGAGGAAAAGCTTCATCTCAGACTGTACCTTCATGGCCATCTGGGTGCGTATGAGTGGTAGGCCGGAATAATGCATTTCCACGTTTTGCGCCTTGGCGAATGCGTCGCCCAATGCCACTATTCCGTTAATTACTTCCGATCTGTCTTTGGAATTAAGAACGTTTTTTTCGATCCGCACGGCCATCATGTACGCCTTCGTATCAGGATTATAAAGGAAGCCGCGGTAGATGGGCAAGTTTTCGAATTCCCGCCTAATACTGTCCACATTCGCGTAGGGTGGCTCGCCCGCGATAGTCACAACCTTTAGTTTTGAAGTAAGGGTATCTTTAACAAGCGTGACTGCTCCCGGTATGCTAAGTACGTTTTCAACAGCGCGGATCTTCCCGATCTCTTTGCATAGGGTGCCATAGGCTTTAAAAAAGGCGGGATCGAAGAACTTATCGGTCTGAACACCAATGACCATCAGGTTGCCATCTTCGCCGAATTGTTTCCTGAAATTCTGATATTCTATATATTTCGGGTTATCCGTAGGCACAGCCGAGGTGAATTCATAGCTGAGTTTCACCTGAAAAGCGAAGTAACCCATGATTGCCGTGTCGGCCAACAGAGCTATCAGCAGTGCAATTCTGTACTTTATAATGAAAGCGGCTATCTTATGCCACATGTGGGAGTGTTGCGGTTAAAAACCGTAAAATTACTAAAGGGCAGGTCAATATCCACTTCTTACGATTAACAATATATCATTTGGTGCGCCCGAACGCCCCGCCGTTACACGTCCCGCTACTTTTACTAGGTGTAATTGGCAGTTAATATAATTGTGAATTCGGACAAAATGCACCACTGTTTCACCGGTCGTTCGCATATCCGTTCGGTCGGTTGCCGCAACATGCCGCCCGACGCAAATTAATACCGTGTTTCAGGTAACTATTTTTATCTAATGTTTTTATTTTCCCGAAAATAATTACTAACATTGTAGGGTAATTCGGTATATACCACAACTATTCAAATAAAAATGCCATTTATGAACAAAATGAAGTTACTCTTAACTCTTGTTGCACCTGCAATGTTGATTCAGGCCGCACAAGCGCAATCTTCAAGACTTACAGCTCAGGCACATTGGATTCACAATGGCGCAGAATTCAAGCGTTATGACTCTACCGCATATAACTATCTTTCTACTTCAAGGGGTGGTGATCTGAACAGCCAGTTGAAGTTTGATGAGGGTACTTCATGGATCTTTGTAATGGGTGATACCCAGAATAACGATCAGAGGTGGGTTCAGGAGTTCGATGCGAACAACAACCTCACTACTTCTGTTGAGCAGAACTGGGATATGGTACTCATGACGTGGGCTAATACGTTCAAGAGCATTTATACCTACAATGCAAATAAGACCAAGGCTACTATGATCAGGCAGCATTGGGATGGCACTTCAGCATGGATCACCGACTCTAAGAACACTTACACCTATAATGCTGCAGGTAAAATGGAGCAGGATCAATACGCTACGTGGGATGGTACAGCTTATGCGCTGCAGAGTGACGTGACTTACTATTACGACGCTGCCGGTAACAAGATCAATGAAACAGGACGCGACTGGTCTACTGCCACTCCGGTATACACCAACCGCATCAACTACACATACACTACGTCAAACAAGTTGAAAACCCTCACAAACGGTAATTGGAGTGGTACAGCATGGACTGACGTTGATATGTACACGCACGAATATGACACTGCCGGTAACAAGGTGTCTACACTGCACAGCATCTGGAATGGTACTGCTTTCCAGAACGATCATCTCAGCGTCTATAGTTCTTTCACAGGTGGCAACCCGGCAACTGAAACTGTTCAGATGTGGGATACTGCAGGAACAGGTTCATGGAAAGATACTTACCTGTACTCAAACACGTACAACAGCAACGGTAAGCTCACTTCATCAACTCGTCAGTCTTACGAAGTAAGCATTCCGGGTTGGGTGTCCGCTTCAGGTGATACAAAAGCTAACTACTACTATGGTACTTTCGTTTCTGTAAAGAGCGTAAGCAGCAACGGTGGCACAGCTACTTTGTTCCCTGTACCTGCTGAAAGCACACTGAACATTCAGCTGAGCTGGAACCGTGCACAGGCAGCAACAGTGATCATTGCAGATATGCAGGGTCGTGTTGTGAAAACAACTTCAGTGGCTGCCGGTCAGAACAACATTAGCTTCAATGTAGCTGATCTGGCTGATGGTATCTACATGGTTAACATTAACGGTGCAGACGGACAGATCGTTAAGCAGATCGCTGTAGCACACTAATAATAGTTCAATTTCATTCTATAGGCGGCTCACCTTTTGGTGAGTCGCTTTTTTTGTGTAAGTACAGCCATGGCTTGCCGGCCAATTTGATTACATTTGTAACACAATCATTCATCTTTTTTTGCAGCAACCCATAGGCATATTTGATTCCGGCTACGGTGGACTAACCGTGTTCCGCTCAATTGCAGAGGCTTTGCCTCAGTACGACTATATATACCTTGGCGATAATGGCCGCGCACCTTATGGTAACCGATCATTCGATACCGTTCACCAATATACTTTGGAGTGTGTGGAGTGGTTTTTTAAAATGGGGTGCCCGCTGGTGATACTGGCCTGCAATACGGCATCAGCCAAGGCTTTGCGTACCATTCAGCAGCGTGATCTGGCTCGTATAGCCCCTGACAAACGGGTGCTGGGTGTGATCCGCCCTACTGCCGAGGTGGTGGGCAGGTACACGAAGACCGGTGTTGTGGGCGTATTAGGTACCAGAGGAACAGTCAGTTCAGGCTCTTATGCCATAGAGATCAGCCATTTTTTTCCTGAAGTTACCGTGCATCAGTTGGCTTGCCCTATGTGGGTGCCACTCATAGAAAATGGCGAGTATGAATCGGACGGTGCAGACTATTTTGTGAAGAAATACCTGGATGAGTTGCTGCAACAGGCACCCGGCATAGACACCATTCTGCTTGCCTGCACCCACTATCCGTTACTCATCAATAAGATCATGAAGTTCTTGCCTGACCATATTTCTGTAGTAACACAGGGTGGGATAGTGGCCGAAAGCCTTACAGACTATCTAAACAGGCATCCGGAAATGGAAAAACGCATCAGTAAGGGTGGTAGTACCCGTTACTTCACCACCGATGACACCGCTGATTTTGACGCACACGGCTCGTTGTTCCTTGGCCGCGCGGTGCGTTCTCAGTTCACAACACTTTAGTGATAGGACCTTGTTCACTACAGGGCATAAAAAAAGGCTGTAACGAAACAGCCTTTTTTTAAGATCGCTAGAAAAATCTTATTTCTTCTTAGCGGCGGTCTTTTTAGGACCAGCATTCTTTTTAGGAGCTGCTGCTTTTTTAGGAGCTGCCGCTTTCTTAGGAGCTGCTGCTTTTTTAGGAGCTGCCGCTTTTTTAGCAGGTGCCGCTTTTTTAGCCGGCGCTGCTTTTTTCGCAGGTGCTGCTTTCTTAGCGGGAGCCGCTTTTTTTGCAGGTGCTGCTTTTTTTGCTGGCGCTGCTGCTTTTTTAGCAGGCGCTGCTTTTTTGGCTGGCGCTGCTTTTTTCGCAGGCGCTTTTTTTGCTGTTGCCATAACTGTGAATTTAAGGGTTAAACAAAAATCTTTATAATGGCAAAATCGCCGTAGGGGGTTAGTCCTCGGCGATTCGTATTAATTAACTGCGCTTACTGATACTAAAGTCTTGGTCCTTGTCTTACGGAATTCTACGATACCGTCTGTAAGGGCGAATATGGTAAAATCTTTACCAAGACCTACGTTTGTGCCCGGGTGATATACTGTACCACGCTGACGAACGATTATGTTTCCTGAGATGGCAGGCTGACCACCGAATATCTTTACACCGAGTCTTTTGCTATGTGAGTCGCGGCCGTTCCGTACACTGCCTTCCCCTTTTTTGTGTGCCATTGTTTATTGGTTAATTACTATTACGTGTTAAAGTTAAGAAATTTCAATTAAGCAATCTCATTTATTTTAATTTTCGTCAGGTACTGGCGATGACCATTACTTTTCTGGTATCCCTTCCTGCGCTTTTTCTTGAAAACGATAACCTTATCGCCTTTCAGATGGTCTATGATCTCAGCCTGAACTTTCGTAGTGTTCTTGCCTACTGTGATGTTGCCTCCATTGCTTACCATAAGCACATTAGAAAACTCAACCTTATCGCCTGCGTTTCCGCTCAGACGATGCACAAACAGCTCATCATTCTGCTTAACCTTGAACTGCTGCCCTGCTATATTAACTATTGCAAACATGATATACCTAAAATATTTCTGCAAAGGTAAGGAACTTTTCCGTTTAAAACAACAAAAAAATAATTATTCTTTTATCTGCCCTGTTCCTGCATGTTCCTCATGCGGTTTCAATTGATGTAAAAATAGTTTATTATTTCATTACCTGCAATGGTCAGGTGCCAATTTGCGCTGCTCTTTCTGCGCTTCGTTTTAACATCTCCCCTCGTTTTAATTAGTAACTTTGGCATCCAATCTGTAACGGATGAAAATAAAATCTTTCCTTGCAAAACCCTACGCGTACATTGTGCATTCAAGGGTGCGCAAGGGCATGGCAACAGCAGTTGCAGACCAGCAGGCAATTCTTCAGTACCTGCTCAAGAACGGCAGCCGCACGGTTTTCGGGAAAGAACACAACTTCCAGCAGCTAAAGACTTACGAAGATTTCAGGAACACGGTTCCTGTTCGCGATTACGAGGCTTTCATTCCATGGATAGAAAGGATAAAGAAGGGCGAGCCGAATGTGCTGTGGAAAGGTCGTCCCATATATTTTGCCAAGACATCCGGTACTACCAGCGGGGTCAAGTACATCCCTATTTCAAAAGAGTCTATCCCCAACCACATAGCCGGTGCCCGCGATGCGCTGCTCTGTTACATGACCGAAAGCGGCAATACAGCTTTTGCCGACGGGAAGATGATCTTCCTGTCGGGCTCGCCTGAGCTGGAACGGGTAGGCGGTATTCCTACCGGCAGGCTTAGCGGCATTGTCAATCACTTTATTCCACGCTATCTGCGTGGCAATCAATTGCCGTCCTACGAGACCAATTGTATTGAAGATTGGGAGACAAAGCTGGAGAAGATCGTACAGGAGACCATGAATGAGAACATGACGCTGATCAGCGGCATTCCGCCATGGATGCAGATGTACTTCGACTGGTTGATTCAACGAAATGAAGGAAAAAAGATAAAAGACATCTTCCCCAAATTGCAGGTGATAGTGCATGGTGGTGTGAATTTTGAACCCTATCGTGCCCGCCTCACCGATAGCCTGGGAGGCCAGGTCGATATGATCGAGACCTTCCCTGCTTCTGAAGGTTTCTTCGCGTTTCAGGACCGTATCGGTGGTGAAGGACTGTTGCTGAATACCAATGCCGGTATTTTCTACGAGTTCATTCCTGCTGCCGAGATACATAACGAGAATCCTACACGCCTGTCGCTGGCCGATGTGAAGGTGGGCGAGAACTACGCGCTCATCGTCAGCACAAACGCGGGCCTGTGGGGTTACAACATCGGAGACACGGTTCGCTTCATCAGCACCGATCCCTACCGCTTGGTAGTGACGGGGCGTGTGAAACATTTCATTTCCGCGTTTGGTGAGCATGTGATAGGCGAGGAGGTTGAGTATGCGATAATGAACGCTGCACGTGAACATGATGTGCAGGTAACAGAATTCACCATTGCGCCACGCATACAAGTATCGGGCGAATTGCCTTATCATGAATGGTTTGTGGAGTTTGGCACCATGCCTGCAGATATGAACGCTTTTGCCACAACCGTAAATAATCATTTGCGCGCAAAGAACATTTATTACGAAGATCTGATGTCGGGCAGCATTTTACAGCCGCTGAAGATAAGGGTAATGAAAAAGAACACCTTCATTGAGTATATGCGCTCCATAGGCAAGTTGGGCGGGCAGAACAAAGTGCCGCGCCTTGGCAACGACCGAAAGATAGCCGATGCTTTGACGCCTTGGGTGCAGTAATTCGTTGTAAAGAAAATACCCGTTGATTAAGGTGTGGTCGAATTGAACGTACCTGCAATCACTGTTGAATCCCAACAAGTAAAGTTAAAACTCCCCGTTAGGTTTGGAGTAACTGCTGAAATTGTAAGAGAACCATGTGCCGATGGGACCGGCATTGCGGTTCCTGACGGTCTGTACGTTCCTCCATAGCTGGTACCGTCCATTGGAAATGTGCCTATGGCGCCGATATAGCTATAAATCCATACGGTTATTCGGGCGCCTGAAGTAGATGTGCCATTTACTTCAACATACGGATTGGGTGATGCCGCATTTTTATTAGTAGTTACCATAGCACCCGAAGATGAAAATACTCCACCACTTCCGGATATAGAAGCCGACATAAAATGGGATGTGGTGGTTTTGGAAGCGGGTTCCTTTTTGCAGCCTGTGAGGGCAATAGTTGCAGTGCAGATGGACAGGACGTAAAAGGGTGAGTATTTCATAAGGTGAACTTTAAACAATAGACAGTAATTAAAAATCAAATAGTTGGGTTTCGTTGTTAATATGTAGGGAGCAGGTACTTGTCAGATCAGTATCAATTGTCCTTTGATGACTTTATGGAGCTGATGTGATCGCTTTCCTTGAGCTAATAAGGCAAGCTAATCAGCGTAGAAGAATTTCCTTGCAGCCAGGCATTAAAGGTCAAAAAAAACAGGGCATATTTTATAAAAACGTGCCCTGTTACAATTCGGTTCTGATTACCGCTATTTGATATTCGGATGTGGCGGCGGCACATTTGATTCGCCACCTTCATCAACATTTGCAGGACGGTAGGTAACGATATTCTCATCGCCTGCCTCGCCATATTTGAAGATGAAACGCTCGCGGCCAATGCTGTTCTTGTCGCTCATGTACTCGATAACGGCATTCACATGTTCCCACGATTTCTGCTCTTTCACTTTGCTGCCTGTACCACCACCCATTATCACCACTTTACAAAGCGGATTAGCCTGCATCTGCGCGGCAAGTGTTGCCAGTTGCACTTCCATTCCTTTGTTGATCTTGTTCGATTTTTCAGGGAACAGCAGCGTGCCTGCGCCAATGTTGCCGCATGGGTTCTTGTCGCCACCCTTGGTGTTATTGTTGTTGTTGCTCACCATCTCCTTGCAGCCATCAGGGCAAGGGCAGTTACCTACACCATCAGCGTCTACAGGCTGGCACTCGGTAGGTGTGATCAGTTGTTTGTCTTTGTAGTCAGGTACACCGTCACCATCAGTATCCAATGGACAGCCATGCGCGTCCACAGGCAGGTCTTTCGGTGTCTTCGGACACTTATCGAACTGGTCTGTAACACCGTCTTCGTCCTTGTCAGGCAATACCGGATTAGGCAGTATCATATGGCGCGGGTAAGACAGTTCGTTGTAGCCATGGTCCAGTGGGTTCATCCAGTACAGTGGTTCCACTGCTTTCTTGGTCTTGATGTTCATGTTCACGCCCACCGAGAAGTAATTGATCGCGTCCGATGAACGTCCTGTGCTTACAGTGCTGCCCAGATTAGGACCAAAGCGCGTACCGTCCAGGTAAGGATCCATCGGGAATATATACCTGTTCTCAACCTGAACGTTGAACATCTTGTTCATCTTGTATTGTACACCCAGACCTACACTTGGCGCAAAGTCCAGGTGCTTCTTATCAAGAATGGTTTTCCTGTTGGTATTGGGAGCAGGTGTTTCGTGCGATTTGTCGAAGCCTTTACGCAGGTCTTTACGTATTTCTTTCAGATCGCCGTTGGGGTTGGAGACCATTGTGGCGAAATTGTACTCTTCGTAGTTATCGTTCAGTGCGTTCACGCGGGTCTTATACCCCAGCGCGCCCAGGCCCAGATAGCCGAAGAATGATACCTTATTGCGTGCCTGATGGAAGTTGATGTTTCCCACATTGAACATCAGATCAAGGTTCAGTTGAGAGGATTCCATTCGCGTGGAGCGGTATACGCGTTCTGCCGGCGTTCCATTGCCCGATTGCTGCAGTGGTACATATCCGAATTCAGTGTAGGGTGCGTCATATCCGGTGGTCGCTTGCAGGTCCATGTTCCTGGCCACTCCATATATGTACTGCATCCTCATGGAGAATGCATAACCAAGAGACTTGCGCACGTTGAAGTTGATGCCGCCACCTCCTTTGTTCCATAACATAGTAGATGGGATATTGCCTACAACATTGTACAGACCGCCACCTATACCCACCTCAAACATATTGCGCGGCTTGGGTGGAAATGCCTCCTGATGCTCCATGTAAGCATGGAATTGCTTGGAAGGTTTGCCCTTGCGGTAGTAGGCCGAGTCCATGATATCATAGTTCTTGCCATGATACGTCATGTCCCGGTTCGACCATTGAAGGCCGGCGGGCTTAGATGCCGGTGCCGCCGGTGCTGCCTGGCTTTCTTCTTTGGCAGCTCCTTTTGCTTTCTTGTCTTTTTTCTCCTGCGCCGATAGCGAAGAAGCAGCAAGAACCGCAAGACCCGATATCAATAAAAACTTCCTTGCAAGCATAGATTGTATTTTACATTGCGTATTTTCTTTAATTGAACACGCACAAACAAAGGTATAGACCACCACAACAAAAAACAAACCGCCCCCGTCTTTTAACCTGTATTTTACGGTTTTATTATGTGTGCGCCCGCATTGGCAAAAAATATGTGGTAAATAGGATTCTTATATCGACTTTTACACGCAATTTCGCAACACACTGATGGAGCGCATACAGAAAGTAATAGGTACCGAGCTGTCGCTTTTCGAGAAAAAGTTCGCGGAGAGCGTTAAAGGCAGTAATCCCCTGCTCGACCGTATCATGCGCTTTATCATCAAGCGGAAAGGGAAGCAGATGCGTCCTATGTTCGTTTTCCTCTCTGCCCGCATTGCCGGCGAGATCAACGAATCGTCCTACAGGGCTGCATCCCTGATAGAACTCCTCCACACGGCCACACTTGTGCACGATGATGTAGTTGACAACTCTATGAAACGCCGCAATTTCTTTTCCATCAATGCACTCTGGAAGAACAAGATAGCGGTGCTGGTGGGAGATTACCTGCTTTCAAAAGGCTTGCTCCTATCTATTGACAATGGCGACTACAAGATCCTCCAGATCACATCGCGTGCTGTTAAGGAAATGAGCGAGGGGGAACTGATGCAGATGGAGAAAGCGCGCAAACTGGATATTGACGAGAGCGTGTATTTCGACATCATCAGGGCTAAGACCGCATCTCTGCTGGCTGCAGCCTGCGCTTCCGGCGCCTACTCAACCACCGGCAGCGAGGAAGTAGCCGAGAAGTTCAGGCTTTTTGGCGAAAAGGTGGGAATAGCTTTTCAGATCAAGGACGATCTTTTCGACTATGGTCAGGACAACATAGGGAAGCCAACGGGTATAGACATAAAGGAAAAGAAGATGACCCTGCCGCTCATATATGCTTTGCAGCAGGCCGATACTGCCACACGCCGGCGTATCATTTATACAGTAAAGAACAACAGTACCGACAGGCGAAAAGTGGACGAGGTGATCAGTTACGTGCAGACCTCCGGGGGCATAGACTACGCCAAAGAAAAAATGACGCAATACAAAAAGGATGCCATCGACATCCTTAACACATTCCCTCCTTCAGCCGAACGCACTGCAATGGAGCAGTTGGTCGACTATGTTATCGACAGGAAATATTGATTTAAAAAAAGCTGCTTACCATTCCATACCCGGATAGGTACGTTGCATGAACTGCATTTCGGCAAGAATATAGCCCAGGTGTTCGGTATGACGACCGTATTTGCCGCCTTCCTGCATCCATGTTCCTGTTGGTACATCAAGAGTAGCCTCCTGAAGTACAGCCGCGATACGCTCCATCCACTTCGGTTGCAATGATGCCAGATCTACGCCTGTGCCATTCTGTGCCGCTTCTTTCTCTGCATCGCTCATAGAGAAGAGTTCGCCGGTAAATGACCATAGTTCGTTGAGTGCCGTTTGCATGCGCTCGCGGCTTTCCTCGGTGCCGTCACCCAGGCGCACCACCCACTCACTGCTCCAACGCAGGTGGTAGGTCACTTCCTTCAATGATTTTTCAGCGATGGCTGCCAGTGTGGTGTCCTTGCTGTTTTGTAGTGCAGAGAAGAAATAGAATGCGAACGCGTCATAATACAGCGCACGAGCTACGGTGTAAGCCCAGTCGTTGTTGGGTTGCTCTACCAGCAGCACATTCCTGAAGTCCCATCCGTCGCGCAGAAAGGCCATGTCATCCTCATCAAGCGCGTTGCCTGTGTTCACAAGGTTTTGAATGGCGACAGAAGTTACAGCCGTTTTCTTGTCGTTTTCGGGCAGGTTATTGAATTGTTCTGCGGCATATTGAAACAAACTCCTCGCCCGACCCACATGATCGAGTGAAGTATTGGTCAATGCAATATCTTGTTCCAATATCGGACCATGTCCGCACCATTCACTCAGCCTGTGACCAAGTACCAGCGCGTCATCAGCCAAGCGCAGTGTATATTCTAAGCTCATTTGTTCTTTTTATTTCACTTGCCAACCCGAGATGGCAATAATGCAGTGTTCACAATAACGCAGTCGGATGAATCCCAACTCCTAACCCCCAATTCCCAATTCCCTAAAAAACTACATGTACTTCACTTCGTCAGGAAGGTCGTAGAAGGTAGGGTGGCGGTAGATCTTGTCACTCGCAGGGTCATACAGAGATGCAGATTCGCCCGGGTCCGAAGCGTGTATGTTTTTACTTTCTACAACCCAGATGCTCACACCCTCCATGCGACGGGTATATACGTCACGCGCGTTTTCAATGGCCATTTGGGCGTCTGCCGCATGCAGGCTGCCGGCATGTTTATGGTCGAGACCGGCCTTGCTGCGGATGAATACTTCCCACAGGGGCCACTCGTGTTTATTCAGTTTATCGTTGGTCATTTGTTTCTTGTTGAGTAATTGATCGGTTACGCCGCCTGTGTGGCTGAGCGTTCTTTCCTTTTTGCTGCATGTGCCATGGCTGCATCGCGCACCCATTTGCCGTCTTCCCATGCCTTGCGGCGTGCATCCAGACGCTGCTTGTTGCAAGGGCCGTTGCCCTTGATCACGTTATAGAACTCAGCCCAGTTTATTTTGCCGAAGTCGTAGTGACCACGCTCTTCATTCCATTTCAGATCCTTGTCCGGAATTTCAAGGCCCAGTACTTTCGCTTGTTCTACGGTAACGTCTACAAACTTCTGACGCAGCTCGTCGTTCGTAAAACGTTTGATACGCCACCTTACGCTCGATTCCGTGTTCGGGCTTTCAGCATCGGGTGGACC
>JBIKSN010000262.1:0-4370 GCA_044348585.1 Flavipsychrobacter sp. | reverse complement strand
TCCCTTCTGCCGATCCCAACTTCGTATATGTGTACCTGAACATGCCGATAGGCACCGATCAGAAACACACCGACGAGGTGCTGCACGAACTGGAGAAGAAAGTGTACAAGGTGCTGGATATGGATCCTGATCGCGGAAAGAAGAACCCGATTGTTCGTTCGGTGATCTCCAACGTAACAGTTGGCGCAGTTGACCCTACCACCAACGAGGTAGGCGACTTCCCGAACAAAGGAAAGATCACTGTGGCATTCGTTGAGTTTGCCGACAGGCATGGCATCTCTTCTGCCAAGTACCTCGATCAGATCCGCTCTGTGGTGCGCGCCTATCCGGGTGCAGAGGTGACTGTTGACAAAGAGCAGGGTGGACCACCATTGCCTAAACCAGTGGTGATCGAACTTACCGGCGATAATCTGGACACACTTATAGCTACATCAGACAAACTGAGAAAATATCTCAAGGCAAAACAGATACCGGGCGTAGAAGAACTGCGCAGCGATTTCCAGGCTAATAAACCCGAGATCAGTTTCGATCTCAACCGCGAGCGCATGAATAACGAGAGCATCAGCACCTATGCGGTTGCCGGTGCGCTCCGCACAGCCATCTTCGGTAAAGAGGTATCCCGCTTCCGCGATGCGAATGACGACTACCCGATCTACCTGCGTTACACATCCGAGCAGCGCCGCGACATAGAGGCTGTAAGGAATATGCCGATTATCTATCGCGACATGGGTATGGGCGGCATGATACGCACCGTGCCTGTAAGCTCGTTTGCCGATATCAGGTACTCAACCACTTATGGTGGCATCAAGCGCAAAGACCAGAAGCGTATCATATCACTTTCTTCAAACGTCCTCTCGGGCTACGAAGAGAATGCGGTTGTAGAAGCAGTTAAGAACGAGATCGCCAACTTCAACGCCCCTTCGGGCATCAGCATTGTGATGAGCGGTCAGCAGGAAGAGCAGGCTGAAACTACCGGCTTCCTGGGAAATGCCATGATGATATCTCTCGGACTCATCATACTCCTGCTGGTACTTCAGTTCAACTCTATCAGCCGCACGGTCATCATCATGAGCGAGGTGCTATTCTCTATCACCGGTGTGTTTATCGGTTACAGCATATTCGGCAATACCTTCTCATTGGTTATGAGTGGTATCGGTATCGTGGCACTGGTAGGTATTGTGGTTCGTAATGGTATCCTGTTGGTAGAGTTCATGGATCTGATGCTTGCAGAGGGCATGGCACCATATGATGCAATTGTTGAAGCTGGCCGTACCCGTATGACACCGGTATTGCTTACCGCAACCGCAGCCATACTGGGTCTTATTCCGCTGGCTATTGGTGTCAACCTCGATTTCGCAGGTCTCTTCCGCGACTTCAGTCCGCACTTCTTCATAGGTGGCGATAGTCCTGCTTTCTGGGCACCTATGGCCTGGACCATGATCTACGGACTTAGCTTCGCTACATTCCTCACACTCATCGTAGTGCCTGCAATGTGTTTGCTCGCATTCCGACTTAAAGACTGGATCAGTAAAGTAAAAGAAAAGGCAAACAGCTCGTTAGGTGAATAGTTGATTGCTTTACTGTGACGTAAAAATGCCGCCGTTATGGCGGCATTTTTTTTGCTCTATAACCTGAAAAGAACAGCGAGTATCACCCTGTCTTCCGACTTTACGAGATCAGGCGCCCAGCCCACCGGCAGGGGAGTAGTAGTGTAGCCTGATGGCGAAGTGACACCACCCCTGCCGGCAAAGTATGGCACATCTGCTGCTCTGTGCACATACTCCAGGCGCACACACAAACTTTGGTTAGGCATCCAATCTACGTTCGTAGAGTAATCCCATCCCTTGAATTTGTCGCCGGGGTTGGCAGTAAACGGGTGCGTACCGATTGTTTTTGTAGGGTCAGCTGGGTTGGGTAGCGGACTCGCATCGCCTGTTGGATACAACACAAGATAACGCCCCGGGTTTGTCATGACGCCACCACCTATTGTCCACGCAAACTTGTTGCGCGCAAACCACACTCTGTTATAGACCATAGCACTCATAAAGTGCTGGGCCGGTGTGGAAGAATCACCGTTGAACGCCTTTACACCACCACCTTGTTCAAACCCGATGTCGCCGGTGAGTGAAAAGGCCATTTTACTTATTCCTTTTGCTGCAGGATTGTTGTAATAACGAACCAGCAAACTGTTGTCTGAGTGGAACCGCTTGCGGTCTGGTATCATGGCAGCATCGGTGCCATAATAATCGTTGGTCAGCAACTTCACGTTTTCGTTGGGACACCATGTTATGTTAGCGCCAAATCCCGGCATAGAATTGAACTTGCCATAACTCTGCCATCCGTTAATGATCCAAGGCTCTATTTTCAGGTTCTTAGCCGGAAACATCTGTACCCTCACACCATTAAAGAACCATGGCGTATTGTCGGACGTGAAAGATGCCTGATATTCCCAGTTCTCTACTTGATAATAGGAGTTAAGACCAATGTAGGACATGAACATACCCGCGTCAATATTGATGCCGTACCACACATTGAAATGATAGCCTGCATACGCCTCGCTGATGTACCGGTAGACATTTGCGAGGTCGTACTGGCCGCGATATACACTGTAATCATTGCGCGGTACTACTGTGGACCGTGTGCCAAACTGTGTCATGATCTTCGCCCTTGCGCCTTCATAATTAAACTCTCCACCGATGGCAGCGCACGATACCTGCATCTCGTTGTTGCGCGCCAGTGCCGTAGAGCCCACCACAGTGTTGTCTATCGGGTTGTTGAACGAATGGGTATAGTTCGCATCCAGCATCACGGTGCCTGTAAAATACTTTGTCTGTAGCGCACTGGTTGTGCGCCGGTCGTTTCCGTTCTGCCAGGTCATATCCATCCCATCAAACGGCACTTTAATTGTGGTTGTGTCTTGCGCATGCAGCGCCCCGTATGCTGCCATGCAGCACATAAGTAGTGTTCTTTTCATTGCTGTTTTTATTTGAGGTTCGAAGCAATACCATCCCTGTTCAAATCGTGTGATTTGATCTTGACTCCATAATTACGATATGTATTTTGTGATTATCCGCCGTTCATCCAGCGATAGCCCACACCCGATTCCGTGATGAGGTGCACAGGCCTGTTGGCATCTTCTTCTATTTTCTTGCGCAGTTGCGCCACATATACCCTCAGGTACTGCGACTGATTCACGTAACCCGGCCCCCACACCTCTTTCAGCAGATACTGATGGGTAAGCACCCTGCCTTCGTTCTTCACAAACAACGACAGCAGCCCATACTCAGTTGCAGTCAGTTTCAGCAACTGTCCGTCGCGCTTTACTTTGCGTGCAGCAAGGTCTATCTCAATATTACCTGCCTGTATATGTGGTTCAGCATCAGTATCCCGTGCGGCCCTCATCGCCGATCTGATCCGCGCCAACAATTCTCCTGTCCTGAATGGCTTCACCAGGTAATCATTTGCACCGGCATCCAGCGCGCGCACAATATCCTCCTCTCCGTTTCGCACCGACAATATCATTACCGGCCCGGTGTACCACGCTCGCAGCTCCTGCAGCAACTCATGTCCGTCTTTATCAGGCAAACCCAGGTCCAGAAGTACTGCATCGGGCGGTCGATTGGCAGCAAGAGCCATACCTTCCCTTCCTGTTGCAGCACAAACCGTGGCATAACCGCTGTTGCCCAGCGTTATCTCCAGCAGCTTCCTTATCTGCGGCTCATCGTCTATGATCAGAATGACCCCGTTACTCATGCTTCAGGTTTTTCAGGTAAGATGTTTCTGCCGGCAACGCCACCACAAAACGCGCGCCGCCCGTTGCCGATGGCTCCAGGGCCACACTTCCGCCCATGGCTTCGGTGAACCCCTTTACTATTGAAAGCCCCAGACCTGTACCTCCTCCCTTCCCGGCGTCCAGCCGATAAAACTTACTGAACACAATATCTTCTTTGTCCCCGGGAAAGCCGGGGCCATTGTCTTCAACTATAACCTCCAGCACATCGGCGTGGCAATGAGCGATCACATCTATTCGGCTGCCTGCCGGTGTGTATAAAGTTGCATTTACAAGCAGATTATAAAGTACCTGCTCCAGCATACCCTTATCCAGTTTGAAGACCGGCAACTCGGGATCTACATTGATCACTATTTGCTGCAGCACCTCATTTTCCTCCACCTGCTGCACTGTTGTGTATATCACCTCACCCACGTCGCACCAGTCGTTCTTTGGTTTGATAAATCCCGACTCCAATCGGGACATATTCAGCAGGTTCTCCACCTGCCGGTTCAGTCTGAATGACGCCTTGGCTATCTCACCCACCAGTTCATCACTCTGCGGCTTTGTCAGTTGCAGCTCTTTCGACTGCAGGTTATCC
>JBIKSN010000299.1:0-3533 GCA_044348585.1 Flavipsychrobacter sp. | reverse complement strand
TGTATCCAGAGCCAATTGTTTCAACTACTCTTCAACACTTGTTGAGATACGTCCGTTGCCAACACCGGTAGCATCAAGTAACACTCCGGTATGCTCTAACGATACTTTGTTCCTCTACAGCGAATCAGCTGCAGGAGCCGATGGCTTTATATGGTATGGTCCTAACTTCTTCAACTCGTACACCCAGAACCCATACATCGCAAATGTGCAGACGGTGGCTTCGGGAGTATATACAGTAAGGGCTACATGGAACGGATGTTCTGTGAATGACACCATCAATGTTACCATCAATCAGACTCCTTTGGCACCGTTTGTGCGCGACACGAACTATTGTCAGGGCGACCTGGCAATACCTTATGACGTGACAGGTACCAACCTTACATGGTACACAGTGCCGAACGGTGGCGTAGGCTCAACAACCGCCCCTGTTCCATCGACCGCCAACGCGGGCATCTTCCCGGTATATGTTACGCAGACATCGCCTGAAGGATGTACCAGCGAACGCTCTAAGGTAACAGCACGTGTTTGGTTGTATCCCAAGATCAGCCTGTCTGCAACCGACAGCGCATCTTGTGCAGGAAAGCACATTACGTTCACCGTTGAAAATGTGCAGGAAGGTAACTTCAGTTACACATGGCAGTTTGAATCGAATGTGGATAGCATCAAGGACATGAACCCCATCTATCACGCGTTCAATGTGCCGGGTACTTATACGGTTGCAGCGACAGCATACTATATGTACTGTCCTACAATAAATCTGAAAAAAGTGATCAATGTGTATCCATATCCTTCGTTTGATCTGGGACCTGATACAACCATCTGTCCGGGTAGTTCTTCAATAGTGCTGTCTGCCGATCGCATCAACACATTCGGTTACACACCGTCGTGGAAGTGGGGTACAGGTGAAACAACACCTTCTATCACCATTGTGGCTCCGGGTCATTACCGTGCTACGGCTACCATCAACGGTTGTGAGTCAAGCGATACTATTGCTGTGGAGAAAGATTGTTACATGACCGTGCCGAACGTGTTCACGCCAAACGGCGACGGAGTGAATGACTTCTTCTTCCCACGTCAGTTGCTGACCAAGGGATTGATACAGTTCGACATGGCCATCTACAACCGTTGGGGTCAGCTGATCTTCTCTGCCAACTCTTTGGATGGTCGCGGATGGGATGGTCGCCTGAACGGAGTGCCACAGCCTGAAGGTGTATACGTATACACTATAGACGCGGTGTTCAAAGACGGTCAGAAAGAGACGCACAAGGGCAACATAACACTGCTTCGATAGAGGAGCGAGGTTGACAATTAATAAACTGAAAAAGCATTTCAAAAATATAACCAGATGAAAAAGATATTGTTCATTTTAGGTTTCTGTGGTTTGGCCGGAGCAGTAGACGCGCAGGAGGTGAAAGATGTGAAGGGTAATGTGATGGCATACATAACGAGGTCAACCATTTCCGATAAGAATCAGAATACCCTTTGTGTGTTTCATTTGGATGGAAGGATAGTGGATAAGATGGGTAACACCCTTGGCTACATGGAAGGATTTCGTGAGCGCTATGACTATCTGGACAAGGACCGCAAAGTAATGGCGTCCTACTACTTTGAAGATGGTGGCATCAAGAACGACCAGGGACAGCGCGTAGGTTCTATACCTATGGCTACCGGTCCCATCATTAAGGCAGGTAACGTTATAGCCACTATGGACAATGTGGAGCCTATGTGGGCAGCAGCCTATTTCTTCCTCTTCAAGTATCAGGAAAAGCAATAAAGAAACAAGTAAGCATAATGAGATCCGGGCGACACCAAAAGTGTTGCCCGTTTTTTATGGTATTTGCTTGTAGTAATACTGCGTCTCCATGTTGCTGCAACCGCCTATGACCAGCGTGTCTTTATGAAAGTTGACACAGGCAATGGAGTCTTCGTGAAAAGTGAGCTGGAAGTCCGCGCAGTATTGGGTCACCTTGGCTGCATTGAACATGTCGGTGTGTTCGTGCTCGCCGTTCACGGTATATGACGCCAGTGCGCAGTTCACAAACGTGAGTATGCGGTCTTCGGTGGCAGGTCTTCGGCGGCCATCATCCACCGAGTAGATGAGTTTCCATTTGCCGTTCAGCTTGGTGTTGGGGCAGTCGGTAGCCGAAACGGGCACATAGTTTTCGTAGGTCATAGGCAGGGAGTCGCCGCCATCGCCGCAGCCAAACAGAAACAGTGCAGATACAAGCAATATGCCGGTCGGGCGCAGTGGATTTAGTCTCATAACACGGGTCATAGATATCAGGATGTGACAAAGCTGCTTTTGATGAGTGCGGCCGACCACGCGAACAGTCCGCCGATGAGTGCGCCTATGAATACGCTGACTATAAGAAACAGAGGTGTGTAGGGCAGATGGAAAATAGCGGCCATGCGGGTAGACAGGATATGGTCGTTGGCCATGTCGCGGAAGAAAGCTACTGTGAGCCAGCAAAGGCCCGTGCCGAAGAAGCCTGCCACAAATCCCTGTTTGGGACGCAGACCGGCCAGCAATGTCACCACAAATGAAACAGCCGCCACCGACCACCACGGCAGGATAGACCCCGCAACGAAACTCAAAACTGCAATGGCAACAATGTTGAATAAAGTCTTCATTTGGTCTGCTGTTTTATTTTGATGGTTCTATGTTCCATTTATAGCGAAGTTGTTTGTGTTGCTGTTCGTCGGCATTGGGCAGGAAGACCAGACGGTGGTATTTCCCTTGCGCCCATTCGCTGATGTAGTCTCCGTAGTAGCGGCTGCCGGGGTTGCCCGACTGCCCACCGGGATATATGCCCCATGCTTCTATCTCTTTACCCATCTGCACCACCATACGCCACGATGGTCCGTAACCCGGGCGCATCGCGTTCACTGTGTTTCCCCAGCCGCCCGTGGGCAACTGGTCGTAGCTGAACGCAGGTATCTTGGTGAGGTGCGTAACCGAAGTGTTCTTTGCCTTGTGCCACGCCATAGCGCCCTTTTTCTGCAAGATGCTCATGCTGTCCAGCGCGTCTTTAAAACTCTTTTGGGCCAGACGTCTGCAGTAGCTTGTATAGTCGGTAGTGAAGGGTATCTTTCCGGCAACCACCAGTTGCATAGTGCGCTCGGGCAGCGGGTAGGTGCTGAACGGAACATTGCGGAAGTATTGCGACCAGATGGCACGGTAATAGAAGTGCCACCATATCTGGAACACTGTTGGTGCCTCGCTGTCTTTGGAAAGATGATAGTCCCAGCCGGAGAGCAGTTTGATGTAGGGATGCGACGAATTTATCTGCTGCAGCATCGTGGGCAGCACGGTGGCTGCAAGCACGCTGTAGTCGTCGTTCTGCAGGGCGAACATATCATTGATGGTGGCGCCGCGCATACCCGCAAGTACCTGATTGATGCGCCACGCCCTTAACTCGTTATAGTCGCCATTGTACCAGTAGGGGTAGGTGCTGTCGGTAACAAGCTGGTTGGCAGAGGCGAGGAAACCCTGCGCCGGATTGAGTGCATGCGGGTTCTCGGCCGTGGGTATG
>JBIKSN010000368.1:0-4376 GCA_044348585.1 Flavipsychrobacter sp. | reverse complement strand
TTTTCCAGCAAGTGTTGTAACGGTTGCAGTAGGGGTAATTTTACGGATAAGATGGTTTGCAGTATCTGCTACATATAAATTGTCCAATATGTCGATTGCTATTCCATTTGGTCTCCAGAAGCTTGCTGCACTGCCAACACCATCTGCTCTACCATTAACAGTGTTAATGCTAATTCCAGCAAATGTGCTTACATCGTAAGTAATTGGATCAATCTTACGTATAGAATTGTTTCCAGTGTCTGCTACAAAAATATTACCAAATTTATCTAATGCAATTCCTCTTGGTCCATTAAATCTAGCGATAGCTCCTATTCCATTCGTTATACCAGAAAGGCCTGCTGGAGAACCTGCGATTGTTGTTACAACTCCATTAGATGTAATCATTCGAATGGCATTATTTCCTGTATCGGCTACATAACAATTTCCAGAACCATCTACTGCTACACCCCAGGGTGCCTTGAATGCCGCAGCTATACCTGCAGCGTCGACAAAGCCTGCTGTAGTAGAACCGGCTAGAGTAATAACTTGGCCGTTTTGATTTGCCATGCGTATCGAATTATTAAATGTATCTGCTATATACATAATACCTCCAGGGCTAATTGCAAGGCCAGATGGATTATTAAATCTAGCGAATGATCTAGATCCATCTCTTAGGCTAGCATCTTCAACCCCACTATCATTAACTATTTCAGGAGTTATTCCAGCAAGAGTTCCTATATAATTACCGTATACAGGTGTTACAATTGACGCGCCCAAATTATAACCAACAATATCATTGATTTGATAAGAAACACTAGGATTATAGACACCCTTCCAAGTAAAAGAAGTTCCTGTAAATCCTGTATCACCTGTTGTTCCAGTTGATCCACTTCCAGAACCAAAACCGCCTCCTCCTGTTCCAGCAGGCCCTGCTGGTCCACGAGGGCCAGTAGCACCGGTTATTCCTTGTCCAGTAGCACCATTTATACCAGGTATACCAGTATCTCCTCTATCTCCCTTTTGTGTCATTAATTGAATATTAATTAAACTTGCAGCATTAGGTGATCCTACTCTTATAACTTGATTACCAGAATCAGTTATATATAAAATTCCATTTTCATTTATCGCTATGCCAATTGGCTTAAAAAATTTAGCAAACACAGACGCATTTAGACCATTTGCATCATTATACCCTCTATTATAGGGGTCAGGTGCATCGGCAATAGAGCCTCCTATAGTTACAACCAATTTACTTTGTGTAATCTGGCGAATACAATTATTTCCTAGGTCTGTTACAAAAATATTATTGTATCTATCACATACTAAAAAATAAGGTAAATTAAATGATGCCTGTAAGCCTACTCCATCATTGTGTCCACTTGCTCCAAAAACCTTTCCATCATCTAGAATACTCTTATTTCCAGCAAAGGTATTTATAGAAGAAAGACCTGTTGTTATTTGACGAATTACGTGGTTCTTTGTATCTGCGATATATATATTATTTATTGAATCAATTGTAATTCCAATTGGGTTATCGAACTGTGCGTTAAGCAACGTTGTACCAGCAGAAACATCAACATATCCTGATGTTTGTTTACCAGCTACAGTTATAACATTTCCAGATGGATCTACTTGACGTATTTTATTATTATTTGTATCAGTAATAAATAACCGATTATCTACACTCATAACTATACCAGAGGGTCTGTTAAATGATGCTGCAGAACCCTGTCCATCATTGCTACCACTTAATCCAGAACCTGCCAATGTACTTACTTCGCCAGTAGAGAGAACAATTTTACGAATAACGTGATTATTTCTATCTGCCACAAATAAGTTTCCAGACGTATCTAAAGTAAGCCCATATGGAACATTAAATGTTGCTTGTCTTCCAATACCATCTAAATAAGTATTATTAGCGTTTGGTACACCACCTACTAGAGTGGCACCACCAGCTATAGTGATAGTGTTTCCAGTGCTAGTATTTACACGACGAATTACGTTATTAATACTATCGGCTACATACAGGTTTCCAGATGTATCTACAGCACATCCAATAGGGGTATTAAATGTAGAAGATAGGCCAGCGGCATTGTTAATTTGACCAGGTTGTCCTACAATTCCAGCAAGAGTGGTTATTGCATATGGAGCAGGAACACCTTGTGCTATAATATAAGACGACCCGTTGATTAATACCACGTCATTTGCATTATATGTAATTTGAGGATTATAAATACCTCTCCAAGTAAAACTTACACCTTGTTGTCCAGTAAATCCAGTTGTTCCAGGGCTTCCTTGTGTACCAGTTGGTCCAGTAGCACCAGTGAAACCTGTAGCACCAGTGAAACCTGTATCACCTCTGACACCAGGAGTACCAGTTTCTCCAGTAGCACCAGTAAATCCAGTGGTTCCAGAAAATCCTGTCTCACCCTTTGTTCCAGTTGGCCCAGTGGTTCCAGTAATTCCTTGACCAGTAAATCCAGTTGTTCCAGGTTCACCTCTTGTACCTGTTGGTCCAGTAAATCCCGTTATTCCACTGCCAGTAAATCCAGTTGTACCTTGTATTCCAGTCGAGCCAATTGCTCCAGTAAATCCAGTAGGTCCAATAGGTCCACCAGATGGTCCAATAGGTCCAGTAAATCCAGTAGTGCCTTGAGCACCCACCTGACCAGTTGAACCAGTAGAACCTTGTGGTCCGATTGCTACAGGTGTTTGCCCAGAAATTAGTGAAATTGCTTGTTGAATATGCTGTTCAAATACAGTGAACTGCGTATTTAACTGATCATTTAATGAATCGAGTTGGCTCATATCTACCGTGTGGTGCTTTTAGAATACTAAAAATTTGCCGGCCCTATTTTTATACCAGGGTCTTCGCTAGATAAAGAACCGGAAAGTGTAGTTGGCACATTTGCCTGTATTTCAGCTGCCGTAGTTGTAACTACGTTTTTAATCTCATCGAATGACTCAGGTATTAATGGATATAGAAATCCAGTAAAAGCTGAGCCAATGAGAAAATCACGACTTAATTGCTTGTTTGTTGGTAGCTGGTTATTGTAATAGACGGCGGCGGCACTTAAAATAGCAACAAATAGTCCGCCAACAATTGCCCATACAAAAACTTCGAGGGATGCCATGGAACTTCTGAGCGATGTCTTTAGAAAAAAGACGCATTGTCTAACGCATCTTAAAGTGTTTCATAATCGTCTACTGCAAGCGGAGTATTTATAGATTGTGGCTTATCGATATCTTCAATATCATCTACATTCAACTCTTCGAGGTCTCCTATTATCTTGAGTTCATCATCGCCCTCTTCAGTCATAGGTTTCATTTCTGCATCACCAGTTGTTCCAAACACTGAATCGAACCCAGTAAATCCAACTGTCTTTTCAGTATCGATAATTAATGTTTCCTGGGCAGGGCTCTTTGTTACCTCTACAACCTTTGGTGCCTCCGTAACTTCGAGTGCCTTTAGTTCAGGTGTCGCGACTTCTGTGGATACTTCAGCAGGCGCCGTTTCTAGAGGCTCGACCGTTGGCGTAGTTAAAGGTGTCTTCTCGACCACATCATCTTGAGCATTTACTTGTATGGCATCATCATCATCCTCTTGTAGGCTATCACGTAAAATAGATTTTACCGGGAGTAGATTGCGAATTGCCTGTAGTATACCACGTTCTAAGAGCTTATTCACATCATTCATGTTTTTCTGTCTATCAACTGATGAAACGGTGTCATCGAATAGATATACATTTGACCAAAGAAATCGACTACACTCGGACATTGTGCGATGCATGAAATGGTCAGGCTTAGGCACTGTAATGTTAATCTTCCGCCGGGGCTTTGAGTGAAGACGGATGGCAGACAATATCTTTGTGTGTGCTATAAAGACTGCTGTAATCAAGTCCTCGATATAGTCACAGTGAATTGCCTTGAGAAGCTCAGACGTCTCAGAATGAACCTTATCCAAATTCCAGTCTGGTATCTGGCTCAGTGACTCCTGGAATTCAGACAGGGCTGACTTCGTCTTAGATGATACAGATGGCAACCCCTTGACCTCTGTGAAACGGTCTAGGAAGAAGCGAAGTAGTGCTGGCTGAAAGTTAAATACAAGCTGGTCAGTGTACTCAGACTTTGCCTCGCTGTAAATTGCGGCGGAGGAATCTTGAACTTCCATTATGCTACCCGAACAATTCAGATTAAAATAGCGTAAAAAGCGCTATTGCGATTGGGAAAGTACCCATGCGCTCAATATCCATGGGCTCATACCCATTGTAGAGCGCTTTAGAACTTCTCTTTCCATAGGATGACCCTTTATAATTTGCGTCATTACTTTATAAGGGTCTGCTCCTTGAAGTCGCGCCTCTCTGAGTTCATCTAAATCAGTGGGTGTCTCCACCTGC
>JBIKSN010000038.1:0-17001 GCA_044348585.1 Flavipsychrobacter sp. | reverse complement strand
TGTCACTCACAGGAAGGTTCTTGGTATAATTTACGATCTGAGTAACACTATCTGAAATGTCACACTGGAATACTTCAACGGCTTTGGTCGGATCCACCTCGCCTGTGATCGGGTCAAATATTTCTGCGGTAGATACCTGACTGTTAGCCAACTGGAATACGCGATATCCCTGGAACTTGTATAATGAATCGTCGCTAACTCCTTTTGACTTCACAACAAACTGGTGATAAAGCAGTGAGTCGTTATAAGGTCCGTCAGAACGACCGTAGTTCTCACCAAAGTTGTTACTACCATAATCATTCACGAGATAGAATGCCAGTTTACGGTCAAGTTCCCTTACCACCAGGCGTGGCGCTTCAGGACCTTCAATAGTTTTGAAGTTATTATCAAACAGAGCCTGTGCACCGTCGTCGATATTTTTGATTGTCTTGAAGCTTGTTGAAGGACAGCCACCTGTACCTGACGCCCAAACGCAACCAAATGTAATGTCGTTAACAGCACCGGGCTTCAACTGGAAAGGACCAGACGAGAATATGAAGCGCCTGTCACCAGGGTTATTGCCACATGCACACTCAGACCACTGCGTGTTTTCAGAGGGATCTCCCCAGAATACGAATGGAGACACAGGTCCTGAACCATATCCTTTTGATGGTACGCCGGCAGCAGTGAAGTCGTAAGAGAAACGCTCACCATTCCTGATCGACCCCGTCATGTAATAGTATATTTGGATACCATTGTTGGGATTACCAATGATACTCGGGTCATTGTTGTAATACGTGAAATTCGTCATTTTCAACTGTTGAACGGTATCCTTACCACTTGGCAGTTTCACTGTACGCTTAGGCCCCTGGAAGTAATCCAAACCAATTTGCGGAGGATTAAGACCATAACTGCTCTTCGGGCTACCTCCGGACTGACCGTCATTATTTGTAGCGTTGTACATGATACCCAGACCACGCGTGGTATCACAACCAATGAAGTCATCAAGATAATATCCAAGGTCACAGTCGTCCCAAACTGCAATGTAAGTACTATCTATAGTCAACGGGCCACGATTGATAACCCGATAGTTGCAGAAAGTAGCATTATTCAGGAAGTCCTGCGTAGCAAACGCAAACGCACTGGTTTGCACTTCTATACCCATCGCCGCAGTCAAAGACTGTTGTTTAACGTTACCGGCATCATTGAATACCCACCAGATGTATTGGTCACCCCTTATATCAGGATATTCACCCTGGTCAGGCTGATATTTGCCATCAGCGTTGATATCCACGAATGGTGCGTACGTGTTGGTCGGATTCAATGAAAGCTTAACTGATTGTTGTCCCTTAACATTGGGGTTACCTACTGCCGGCCACTCATTGATGACATCATAGTCAGAAGACTTCAGATCACCACCAGTCTTGTAAGCTTGTATGAACCTTTTGATCGTTGAACGATCAACTTTCCAGAATTTGTCCCAAGCTGCACACTGGTCAGATGTGATCTTACCATCGTTATCCAAAGCACCAGGCCAGTAGTCATTACCGTCCTGACGGTAAGTCTGAGCGGCAACTTTTAACTGACCTTGCTGGTCATAACCACCTATCCAGCACGACGCCGCAAACTGTGAGTGTTTACCAGATCCCTTAGGGATTTCGTAGGCCGCATTACTAGCACCACCTTGGTTCCACCACATATCACCACCTGTCATCAGGCGGGCACGAACGTTGTTCACATCAAGGTCGATAGATGAATTCGCCGGTTGGCACCCAGCAGCTGTCGACTTTAACTGGGTTGAGGGTCTTTTTGCACCAACGTTCTCGCGTGCGGTCACCGTACTACCTGCGCCCAACAGCCCCATTAGCAAAACCGCGCCGATAAACTTCGATTTATTTCTGAATATCATAACCTGTTATAGTTATATTGGTAAATTATTAAAAGTTAAACTCGAGTGAAAAATTGACTGTACGTGCGTAGTTAAGGAATCCCGGGTTATTCTGATAGATCTTATACAGATCGATATAAGACTGCGGATTGATCTGCTGTGGCACAAACTGCTGACCGAATGAAGACACCAGGTAACCGTTGTCGTCTGTGCGGCCTGTAAAACCGTGCACACCCATGATCTCTCTTGTATTGAAGAGATTGTTTATCATCACAATAGCTTTCACGTAGTTAGGACGCTTTGGCTTCACACCTTCGATCGCATCTTTATTCTTCCTACCGAACTTAAGCGCGAAGTCTTTATCTACGCGAACGTCAGTTCCAAAGTGCCATGGAAGCCTTGCGCCATTCACGCCACCTACCACTGTCTGAGCAAGGGCGTCTGTGTACCTTGTGTAAGGCTCACCACTCCTTGTCCTTACAATGAAGTTAGCACCTGCATTCTGCAGCGCCTTATTACCGAAAAGAGTCGGACCCTCACCATCACCGAACCTGTAGTCAGCATTCATAACGATGTTATGACGTGAGTCCACACCCAGGAAGGTAACGTAACGAAGGTTAGGAAGACCTTCTGTGATCAATGTATTCAGGAGACCACGGCCGCTTGCATAAGAAGAACCGGTACCTTCCGCAAACTGAAGTGTGTACGAAAGTGTCATCTTCAGGTGATTCGTCGCACGCAGGTCATACATAACTGTAGATCCTTTAGTTGTAGAGAAGTCCCTGTTGCCGTATGTCTGGTAGCTGTAAGGGTACGCATACAGATATGGCACTATAGTCACCATGTTCTTACGCTCTTTGTAGAACGCTGTGATTGTGATCGCTGATGAGCTAGACAATTTTTGTTGGAAACCAACTTCATAGTCGAATGTCTGTTGTGACCTCAGGTTTGCGTTTGGTAATACACCTGTTGGCGGTGAAGCCGACAGTTGGTAGTAATCCCATGCAGTTGCGTTACCGATAGTATTCGGATAAGGCCTCTGTGCGTAGATATCATAGTGTGCATAGAAGTTAGCAACATCTGATATAGGGAATGAGAATTGGATACGTGGCATTACAGTAACCTGAGGTGAGTAATCCGTGAACGACAGGTTTGGATTGTAGTTCGTATCAGTCATCTTCATGTTCTTGTACTGAGTCTGAATAAGCGGCTGAGGGTCACGACCGTCAGAGTACTGCTTCAGAACAGCAGGGTCTTCCACAACATTACCATTAGGATCATACCATGTATTTCCGGTACGGTAGCCTATGATAGATGGTGAAGTTGACTGGTTGTCGCTAACATATACAACCGCATCGCTCGGAAGGTTTGATGGGTGTATGCCACCGTTTGTATAGTTGGTAGTGCCGGCAACCTGACCAAGGGTAGTTACAGGATACAGAGAGTAAGGATCTTTCAGCACTTTAGTGTTTGCAGAATAACGATCAACACGAACACCGATGTTAAAATGGAGATCTTTGTAATCGAACCTGTCCTGAATGTAACCGGCAATGTACGTTGGCGTGAACGCACCGATCGGGCGAGTGAAATTTCCGTCTTTATCTTTGGCAGTCCAGAAATCATTGAAGTTTACAGCACCTGTCTGCCTCTCACCGGTATATGAATAACCGAAGTAACCAACAAACGCATTACCGCTCAGGTTCAAAAGTTCGTCCGCTGAGAACATGTTCAGAGACAGTTTTGACGGATCTACTTCATCTATATTGATGAGTGCGTTATCTGCAACTCCGAGTTTCTTCCTCAACTGCTTGTCGAAGTTAGACTGGCTGATGTTCTTCAGATCGTAATAGATTGTATCGGTTGGACCAGGCAGGATGTTTGCGATAGTATTAGTTGCCTTGTCGTAGAAGGTACCTTTACCTGGAGTAGTAGGATCAGCTACATATGTGTAGTCTTTTCCGCTTACCCTGAAGATTGGATTTTTTGTATCCAACCTGAGATTCTGGTTGTCCAGGTTGCTCACAAGGTTCCTCATCTGTGTCCAGATAGACTGTGTGCCACCAAGATTGGCAGCAGCCGAATAAGACTTGATAACGCGCTGCTGATAATACAGACCAAATTCAATAGCATGTTTTGTTTTACCGGCCATCAGGTCGAATGATGCGTTCACATCAAGAGCGTACTGATCTGACAGGAAGTTTGAGTAACCTGAGATTGACGTACCGGGTGTTGCAAAAAGACCACCACCATTGAATGAATAAGTACTGCGTGGCATATCACCATTCGCCATACCGTTGTTAGCCTGTATCTGCAGGATGCTTGTCGGCAAGCCGCCCTCCAAAGAGTTGTAATACTGTTGTGTATAGTTCGCGAGGATCGGGTTTGTTTCGGAACGATCGAAAGTGAATCCATTTGAAGTGCTGCCTGCAAGAACAACACCTGTACGCGTGCTCACAGAATCAGTACCGCCGGCGATGTAACGATTTGTCCTTGGCAACTCCTGGAACTTACCTACGTATGCATATTTAAAGAAGTCCTTTTTGAAACGAGGATCATTGGTCCATGTTGTTGTTCTCTGGAAGTCAGCCTGAACACTGTAAAACGCGTTTGAGATGATGCTGTTACGCGAGCTTGTGTCGTTCATCTTTCCGAACTTCTGCGTAAAGCGAATGAAACCACGACCGGTAAACGAGTTGTTCTTTACTGTACCCTGCGGAGACATGAGGCTGAAAGTACGAGAGTAAGCATCGTCACGAACAAGGTTCACCATACCACCAGTGATAACACGGAGATTGTCTGTTAACTGATAATCCAATTTTCCGTTCAAACGATATTCTTCCGTTTGATTACGAGGCTGGATCTTCTTCTGCTCCATGTCCGCGAAAGTGACATAATTAGATTCGTAGTTATAGATCTTGGCACCGCTATTATCGGAAAGGATCCTCAACGGATTTTTCTCCATAGCAGCTTGCTTGTCTCCTTTTACAACCCACTGCTTGTCATAAGCAGGAAACCTGTTATGGTCGTTATAATAGTCACCACTCAATGCGAAACCAAGTACTGGCTTTTTGTTCACGCTGTCGCCTTTGATCCTCTTTTTGTACAATGGACCGGCAACCGAGAATGAAGCCAGATTATTATTATAGCCGTCTATTGAATGCTGAATACGAACGTTACCTGTAGTTTTTCGTGCAACACCACGTGAAGTAATGTTTACAACACCACCGGACACGTCACCGTATTTCGCAGGGATACCTGAGGTCATAACCTCCATTTGCTCCACGGCATTCTGCGCCATATTGATACCTGTGTTTGCATCTTCACCAATGTTCTGAACCTGCACGCCATCGATAATATACAATGTACCCGAACCGCGGGCGCCACCTATGCTAACGCCTTCTCCGCGCCTGCCCTGGTAGATGTTTGGTGCGAGACCAACCATACCTGTAACGTCAGTAGTAGGTAACACTTTGATGTCATCGCTGGTGAATACCGTAGTACCACCGCTACCCTCCTTGATAAGTGGCTTCTTGTACCCTACAACCGTCATCACCGTAAGCTCTTTTGAGGCCCTTGACATTGTGAAGTTCTGAGTTGTCCTGTGGCCCGGCTCAACTATCACCCTCGTCACCATGATAGAGTCGTATCCTGTAAAAGATACAACAACATCATAATAGCCCGGTTCAAGCGGCTTCACAGAGTAGATACCGTCAAAATCGGTCACATTTCCTCCCTTCAATATACCACCCTGATACACCTGGACAGTCGCACTCAGAAGGGGTTCTTTCTTCTCGTCCAACACTTTACCGGCAATTTCGCCTTGGGCAAATACAAATCCGGATAGTCCTGTAAATAGAATCAAAAGCAGATAACGTAGTGTACGTGTCATATCCAACATTAATAAATTATTAGCAAATGAGCCGTAAAGATAAAAAAATCTGTTAAAAACCATCGTCAAAACACATATTTTCTTTACACTTTTAAATACTTTTCTCCTTCATAAGGAGAATAAAATCAATCTGTACTGAAATAAAAGACGAGAGAGTGTCCACTAATCTTGGGTTTGCCCGGAAAAAAATTGGCTTTTTCTTTTTAATCCTACGACTATAATAAAATTTTAAAAAAATAAAATATTATTATTTTTTCCAATTTACAAGATTACATAGTACTCTTATCGCACGACAGTTTGCCCAATAGAACCTTACTCATTTTGTACAAAGCCTCATGGGTATAACCCGCGATGTGCGGTGTGGCAATGACCACGTGGCTGAAGATCAGCTCATTAATGATCTCCCGAAGTTCCTGGTCGGCATTGGTGAGTGGCTCAGTCTCAAAAACGTCTAGACAGGCACCCAGCACCTTGCCCGACTTGATTCCCTTGTATAAAGTATGTGTGTTTACAACAACGCCGCGCGACGTATTGACCAAAATGAACGGCTTTTTCATAGCCTCCAAAAAATCGTCATTGAAATAATTCAGCGTGTCGGGCTGTAGAGACACATGAATACTCAAAATGTCCGACTCCCGCTGGATCGTGGCAAGGTCGCACATTTCCACATAAGGCGGCACATCCTTAATTTCCTTGCGGTCGTAGGCCAGAATGCGCATATCAAAACCCTGCAATTTCCGCGCAAATGCCGCACCGGCGTGCCCGAAACCGATAATACCCAATGTTCGCCCCTCCAGCTCAATCCCGCGATTCTCGTCGCGCTTCCATATGTTAGCCCCGATCTCCGAATGGCTCCAGGTAATTCGCCTGATGAGTGCCAGCAACATGCCCACTGCGTGCTCACCTACGGCATTACAATTACCCTCTGGACTGCCATAACAGGCAATTCCCTTCGCAGCTGCATATCCAAGGTCTATGACCTCCATGCCCGACCCCATTCTGCCTATCCATTTCAACATAGGTGCCGCGTCAAGCAAAGCCTTGTCCAGCTGCAGCCTGGTAGATGTGATCACTCCTTCGCAGTCTCCAATAAGCTCATAAGCCCGCTTCTGGTCGATCCTTTCGTCTACCACGCATTCATAACCCATCGCTGCCAGCCCCTCAGTCAGCACCTTATGAACCGGCGCTGCAATGAGTACCTTTTTCTTGTTGTCAGTTTTGTCCATAGTTCTTGTATAGAGTCACGAAATCAGCCACAGAAAGTTGTTCAGCGCGTTTATCAAATACCGGATCATCCACCATTCTCTCGGTTGGGATTGTGCCCTTCAAAGCATTACGAAGCGTCTTCCTGCGCTGATTGAAGGCTGCCTTCACCAACACAATAAAACGCCTCTTATTATCTATTCCGTATGGATTTCTCTGATTGGTAAAGCGCAACACACCGCTCTTCACTTTTGGTGGAGGTGTAAAGCAGTTCTCATGCACATCCACCAGGTATTCTACTTTGAAAAACGCCTGCATCAATACACTCAAGATTCCGTATACCTTGCTGCCCGGACCACAAGCCACCCTCAGCGCAACTTCTTTCTGAAACATTCCTATAACCTCGTCTACCTGCGGCTCCCATTCAAGCACTTTGAACAAAATAGGCGACGAGATGTTGTAAGGGAAGTTGCCTATGACAGAAAATGCCCCCTCAAAAGGCACGTCCGCCTTCAAAATATCTTTCAGAATGATCTTCCCGTTTATCGCAGGATAGGTCCTATTCAGGTACTCAACCTTCTCTTCATCTACCTCAATTGCCTTGTACTGCACGCCTTCCCAATCCAGCAGGTACTTAGTGAGCGCACCGCCTCCCGGCCCAACCTCCAGCAATTGCATACCATCGGTCCGGGTCACAAACCCTACGATCTTCTTGCACATATTCTCGTCGTGCAGAAAATGCTGCCCCAGACTTTTCTTCAGCGTGTACATGCAACAAAAGTACTGATTGCTTCACTATCCGAGCCACCATTTTCATCCATTGCCAGAAGGCACAAGCGCACTTGCACCACCCCCTCGCGATACAACAAATAGCAAATGCATCGTTTTAACTTACCTTCGCCGCTATATTTTTCTAATTTTATAACATGGAAATCAAAATAGCACAAAGACCATCAGCCCACGACAGAGCATGGATAATAGACGACATCAAAAGCCTGACATCTGTACCCGGATTGACCACTGAACAGGCACGATATGCAGCGTCTGTTTTCGGCGCAGACCAAAATATCGCAACACTGAACCATTACAACGGTTTTGCATTCATTATTCTTCTAAGAGCTAAAAAGACCGACTGGCAATCTGCGGAATCGCTTAGAAAAGCCGGCGCCGAACTGCAACTACTATGCAACAGGCACAAACTGAAAGACGTAACGGTGTCAAACCTATCAAAGTTGGCAAATGCAGCGCTTCTTGTTACTGAAGGTCTGGCATTGGCAAACTATCAATTCCTGAAGTACCGCACTGAAGCAAAAAAACTGACACACACGCTCACCGGCATCTCGATAACGAAGGATTCTGCAACTGTAAAAGACGTAGTACAACTGAAAATAACAGTTGACGCCATCTATAAAGCACGCACGCTGGTAAACGAACCGGTGAACTACCTTTCGGCTGAACAACTATCCAGGGAGATCGCCACAATGGGTAAAGAAGCCGGTTTCAAAGTAACGGTACTCAACAAAGCCAGGATAGTAAAAGAAAAAATGGGCGGCCTTCTTTCAGTAAATGCCGGCAGCAAACAACCTCCCACTTTTACGATAATGGAATACGTGCCGAAAAAAGCGCTCAACAAAAAGCCTATAGTCCTGGTAGGTAAAGGTGTGGTGTATGACACCGGAGGACTTTCTTTGAAGCCTACTGCCAATTCTATGGACCGCATGAAAAGTGACATGAGCGGCGCGGCATTGGTAGCATCTTCTATGTACGCTATTGCCAAAATGCAATTACCGCTACACATCATAGCATTGGTTCCCGCAACGGACAACCGTCCGGGTGAGGAAGCCTACACACCTGGCGACGTTATCAGGATGTATAGCGGGTCTACGGTGGAAGTGTTGAACACCGACGCCGAAGGGCGCATGATACTTGCCGATGCACTCCACTGGGCAAAACGTTACAAACCTGAATTGGTGATAGATTTCGCCACCCTTACAGGAGCAGCC
This sequence comes from Flavipsychrobacter sp., assembly GCA_044348585.1. GTDB lineage: Bacteria > Bacteroidota > Bacteroidia > Chitinophagales > Chitinophagaceae > Nemorincola. The sequence goes on along the minus strand of JBIKSN010000038.1, from coordinate 8,039 downwards.
TCTGCCGCGGTGGGCGAACACGGCATTGTATGTATGGGAACAGCTCCCGATGACGTTCGATCGGCCTTCCGTGAGAGCGGTATGAGGCAATACGAGCGTCTCGTCGAATATCCGCTATGGGATGAATATGGCGACCAGATAAAATCCGACATCGCGGACCTAAAGAACGTAGGCGGTGCAACCGGAGGAGCTATCACAGCAGGAAAATTCCTGGAACACTTTACTGACTACCCGTGGATGCACTTCGACATTGCCGGTGTATCATTCTTCACTGCACGGAAAGCCTATTTGCCGGTAGGTGGTACAGCATTCGGCCTCCGTATGCTGCTCGACTTCCTGGGTCATTATAATAAGGCATAACTTCGTAACACTCACAACCAACAGCCAACATGCATACAAATAGCGAAAAACCGGTCATAGGGATCACCACAGGCGACCTGAACGGAATAGGTACTGAAGTCATTATTAAGACGTTTTCTGACAACCGCATCCTCGAACTCTGCACCCCTGTGATCTTCTCGTCCAACAAGGTGATCAATTTCTACAGGAAATTGTCTCCGGAAGTAACAATCAACTTTAACAGCACTAAAGACCTTACCAAACTCAACGCGAAACAGGTAAACGTCTTCAACTGCTGGGAAGACGAGGTGCCATTGCAGCCCGGCGTTCTTACAGATGCTGGTGGCAAATATGCAATTCGCTCACTTATGGTGGCCACTCAGTGCCTGAAAGATGGTCAACTTGATGCTATCGTCACCGCACCTATTCATAAGAGCAACACCAACCTGCCCGACTTTCCCTACACAGGGCATACTCCTTTCTTTAAGGACAAGTTCGGAGCAAAAGATGTACTGATGATCCTGTACAGCAATTCACTGCGCGTTGCCCTGGCAACCGAGCACATACCTGTGTCTAAGATCGCGTCATCTATAACAAAGGAACTGCTGCTGGGAAAGATCAGTATCCTGCGCGAGTCGCTGATTAAAGACTTTGGAATTGACAAACCGCGTATTGCTATTCTGGGTCTCAATCCACACGCAGGTGATGAAGGGCAGATAGGATCAGAAGAACAGACCATCATTCGCCCGCTCATAGAAAGTTTAAAACAGAAAGACGCCATTGTATTTGGACCATATAGTGCTGATGCCTTTTTTGCTAACAGCAGTTACACGCAATTCGATGCAGTGCTGGCAATGTATCACGACCAGGGACTGGTAGGATTCAAAGCGTTGGCAAAAGGCGAAGGTGTTAACTATACTGCAGGCCTTCCCATTATCCGCACATCGCCCGATCATGGTACCGCCTTCGACATCGCAGGTAAAGACATCGCCGATCCGTCTTCGTTCCGCGAGGCAGTCTTCCAGGCACTCGACCTTCTGCGTCAGCGTGCGCAACATGCCGAGAATACAGCCAACCCGCTACGTCGTGGTAAAATAGAAAAAGAAAGGACCGAAAGTGCGTAGTGATGTCTGTGAATAACTCACAAAAAACATAAAGTGAATTATTCAGCACACAACGAACCACAAACAATTTTCACAAGTACAGCGAGCAGCATCAGCAACATGATGCTGCTCTTTTTTTGCCATCACACAATGTAGCTGGTCTGAAAAATCACGCTGACAAACAGAATCAAGAAAAAAATACGGAGGCTGAAACCCGCTACAGTATGCACTTTCAGGTAGGTGCAAAAAAAGCCCGGCAAGGTTGTGGGCTGCCGGGCTCTATAAAGGATGGGTTAGTAAGCACAATCCTTACACAATATTAAAAAGAAAATTTTCCACTAAAAAATTATTTGTCTCTTTTTTTGAATACACCTCCAAAGATGTTGACAAGTTATCCACAATAATGTGAGTACCTTATTTTAAAGATCACTTCGTTACGTGCAGCACTTACATTAAAAACGCGCTCGTTCTATGTGCCGGAAACAAAAACTGCAGACGCATTTCTGTGTCTGCAGTTGCAATTTTATGATCGATATTTTTTGGTTTACCAGTCCTTCTGCATCCTCACCGGTGCTCCCTTTTCCTTTTTCATTTTGTCCTGCAATTTCTTCTCTTCCTGCTGCAATGCATTCAACAATTGCTCGGCCTGCTTCTCCGATAGTTTGCTCGGCTGACCCTGCGGACGTTGATCTTTTTCGTCCTGTTTGTCCTTATTCTCTTCGTCCTTTTTCTGCTCGTCCTTATCGTCTTTTTTGTCCTTGTTCTTATCCTCCTGATCCTGCTTGTTTTTATCTTCCTTCTTTTCTTTCTCCTTGTCTTTATCTTTCTTATCCTTATCCTGTTGTTCCTGCTTCTTCTTCATTTGCTCGGCATAAGATAGATTGTACTTCGCATCAGCATCCTGCGGATTAGCGCGCAGGGTCTTCTTATAACTCTCTATCGCCTCGTCCCACTTTTGTTGAGACATGTAGGTGTTGCCTATGTTGTAGTTAGCCGCGGCCTTGTCTCCGTTCGAAGACGCTACTTTAGCGGTCCTTTCCATCACACTGCGCGACGAATCGAATTGCTTTTGCTGGTACAAACTATTCCCGAGGTTGAATAGCGCAGGCGTGTAGTTGGGTTTCTTGGCAACAACTCTTGCGTAGTCGGCAGCCGCTTCTTTGTACCGCTTCTGACCATAGAGTGAATTGCCCGTATTGATTAGCCTGCTCACCTGCCCCGTAGCATCACCTGCCCCGGTCAATATCAAAAGCAACACCACGCACAGTACCAATGGTATGCGCAGTGTCCGGTACACCGTTATAGCCATATGATCATGCAGCCGATTCATTTAACCTCTTTTTGCTCTTCCTTTTTGCTCCGGGCAACATCCACTCTGCAACAAGCAGAATTAATCCGGCGAACAGGAAATATTGAAAATAACTTGTAAAATCAGTGAACATCATCGTTCCCAGGTTCTTCTGCTCCATGCTCTCGAGCGAAGAATTGAGCCTCTCAGCAACTTCATCGGTATTCTGCAGCAAGCTGTAAGAACCCCTTCCTGCTCCTGCTATCGCACGCAGTGCTTCTTCATTCAGCTTACTCACCACAGGAGCTCCATTCTCGTCCAGCTTCACCGACTTGGTGTCGGGGTCATACAACGTACTACCCTGAGGCGATCCCACACCCACTGTATGTATCACCACACCTTCCTCTGCCGCCTGTCGTGCAGCCTCTATAGCCTGCTCGTCATGGTCCTCACCATCAGAAATAACAATAAGCGACTTGAATTTCCTTTCATTTCGGGTAAATGACTCCATACCCATCTTTATGGCATCGGAGATTACCGTACCCTGTGTAGGGACGATCTCAGGACCCACGTTCTGAAGGATCATCTTCACCGCGCTGTAATCCACTGTGAGCGGCACTTGCATATATGCCTTACCTGCAAAAACGATCAGTGCCACCCTGTCATTCTTCATCTTGTCAGTTAGCCTCATGATCAGCTGGCGGGCACGCGTCAGCCTGTCAGGCTGCAAGTCTCTTGCCAGCATGCTCTTACTTACGTCTAGCGCCACTACGACGTCCACACCCTTACGTTCGGTCTTCTCGCTTTTGTCACCCATGCGGAGATTGGCCCACCCCACAACGATCAAAAAGAAAGCCGACACCTGCAAGATGAATTTGAACGTGCTGCGTCCGGCAATGTATCCTTGTATCTGGTTACCTATGAGTTCCTCATTACCCAGCTTCTGCAACTTCCGTTTGCGCCAGTAGATAACACTCATAAAAAGGACCACCAGCGCCGGCAGCAATGCCAGTGCATACAGGTAGTTGATGTGTTGAAACTGGAACATAATATCAGAACCGCAAATTTAATCGGGCAAACTATACATTGTTCGACAAAAAAATGTGATTTTGATTTTCTTTAACAAGAAACATGAAACTATTAGGACGCCCCTTCTATTCCAGATTATCAGCCTCCACCTATCTACTCCATTTTAATAACTATCTTCGCAATCCTCTAATACAGATAGTATATGTATCGTTCTCATACGTGCGGCGAGCTCCGCATGCAACATATCGGCACCGAAGTAACACTAGCCGGCTGGGTACAGACAGTGCGCAAGTTCGGCAGCATCACCTTCACAGACCTGCGCGACCGCTACGGCATCACGCAGCTCTATTTTAACGAACAACTCAATTCCACACTAGATAGTCAGCCTATCGGTCGCGAATTTGTGATACAGGCAAAAGGGAAAGTGGTGGAGCGTACCAGCAAAAATAGCAAGATCCCAACCGGCGATATTGAAGTGGAAATAACAGAATACACCATTCTGAACAGTGCTGCTACACCACCATTCACCATAGAAGAAGACACCGATGGAGGCGATGAACTGCGCATGAAGTACCGCTACCTCGACCTGCGTCGCCCTACTCTGCGCCGCAACCTCGAATTGCGCTACCGTGTAAATCGCTCGGTGCGCAACTACCTGGACACACAAGGCTTTTGGGATATTGAAACACCGTTCCTCATTCGCAGCACCCCCGAGGGTGCCCGCGATTTCGTAGTACCCAGCCGCATGAACGAAGGTCAGTTCTACGCCCTTCCGCAAAGTCCGCAAACGTTCAAACAACTCCTTATGGTGAGCGGTTACGACCGCTACTACCAGATAGTAAAATGCTTCCGCGATGAAGACCTCCGTGCCGACCGTCAGCCTGAGTTCACTCAGATCGACTGCGAAATGAGCTTCGTAGAGCAGGAAGACATTCTCAACACTTTCGAAGGTCTGTTCAAACACGTCTTTAAAGATGTGAAAGGCGTGGAGATCACAGAGGCATTCCCGCGCATGACATGGGACGACTCTATGTGGTTTTATGGCAACGACAAACCGGACATTCGTTTTGAAATGATCATCGGCAATATCAAAACACCTGTCGCTGCTGATCGTAATGGTGTGACCGACACTACAACGCTCTGGCAGGGCGAATTCCCGGTTTTCAACAATGCAGAGACTGTACTCGCAATCGCAGCGCCCGGCTGCAGCGAATATACCCGCAAACAACTCGATGAACTCACTGAATGGGTAAAACGCCCTCAGATAGGCATGAGCGGACTGGTGTACATAAAATGCAATGCTGACGGCACTTTCAAGAGCAGTGTAGACAAATTCTTTACTGAAGACAAATTGAAAGCCATCGCGCCCTTCTGCAATGCAAAAGCAGGAGATCTGATACTGATGCTGGCCGGAAACGAGACCCGCACCCGCAAGGCCATGAGCGAATTGCGCCTTGAAATGGGCAATCGCCTCGGCTTCCGCAACCCCGATGTTTACAAACCACTCTGGGTGATAGACTTCCCATTATTTGAGTACGATGAAGACGGCAACCGCTGGGTAGCACGACATCATCCGTTCACCTCTCCGAAACCCGACCACATAGAATGGATGAACGACCTCAGCAAGTATGGTGCCATCAAAGCAAACGCATACGATATCGTACTGAACGGCACCGAGATAGGCGGTGGTTCCATCCGTATCTTCCACCGCGACCTGCAGGAAAAAATGTTTGCTGCACTCGGCATGAGCAAGGAAGAAGCTCAGGAAAAATTCGGCTTCTTGATGGGTGCGTTCGAATACGGCGCTCCACCACACGGCGGCATCGCCTTTGGCTTCGATCGTCTTTGCGCACTGCTCGGTGGTCAGGAAAGCATCCGCGACTATATCGCGTTCCCCAAAAACAACGCCGGCCGCGACGTAATGCTTGATGCCCCTTCAGACATTGACGATACTCAGAAAATAGAACTGGGTCTGAAATAGGTAGCTATCTACTTCTTAAAGTTCAAAGCCATCCCTAGGGATGGCTTTGAACTTTAATACACTGTTAAAGCAAACACAATATATACGCTCTCTATTTTCCTATTGCGGTTAACACGCACCCTACCCCTAAATTTGTTGTCTATGAAGCACTTCATCCGATTAGCCACCCCACTACTGCTTTTGCTCCTGCAACTGCAGGCATGTGCACAAAAAGACAATCTTCACAACTCAAAATCATTTAAACAAATGAATACTGCTAACAATACAGCAAAGACCCATAAAGAAGAGATAGCAACATTTGGTGCAGGGTGCTACTGGTGCACCGAGGCTCAGTTCCAATTACTGAAAGGTGTAAGCCATGTCGAATCGGGCTTTAGCGGCGGACATGTCGATAACCCAACCTACAAAGAGGTGTGCAATGGCACTACAGGCCACGCAGAAGTATGCAACGTTTACTACGATCCTGCCGTCATCACTTTCGACGAACTGCTGGCTGCATTCTGGACCTGCCACGATCCTACTACGCTCAACCGCCAGGGCAACGATGTGGGCACTCAGTACCGCTCAGTAATCTTCTGGCACAACGACGAGCAGCGTGAAAAGGCAGAGATGTACAAGCGACGTCTCAATGAAGAAAAAGCCTTCGGCAATCCGATTGTCACCGAAATTGCTCCATTCCGCAAATTCTACATTGCCGAAAACTACCACCAGAACTACTACAACGACAACAAAACACAACCGTACTGCCAGTTTGTGGTTGGTCCAAAAGTCGACAAGTTCAAAAAAGTATTCTCAGGCAAATTGAAATAACTCCTGAAAGAAAACAATTTGAAAGGCCGCCTTACGGCGGCCTTTTCTTTGCACAGGCTACAAAAAGTTATCCACGGCCCTGCAAAACTCTACCATCCCTTATCCTCGCCCCTTCGTTAATTTCACGAACAATCAATCCCGAAATTGTATGAAAGTAATGATCATCATGGGGTCGCAGACCGATGAATCAGTAATGCAGGAAAGTAGCAAGTGGCTTACCTGGTTTGGAATAGAGAACAATATGGTGGTCGCGTCTGCACACCGCAATCCCGACAAAGTGAGAGACCTGATGGTGAACGCAGCCGCGAACGGCTATGGCGCCGTCATAGCTGCCGCAGGCATGGCTGCGGCGCTGCCGGGTGTCTGTGCTGCCTATACTTCGCTCCCTGTACTCGGTGTTCCCCTCGATGGCGGACTGCCGGGTGGCATTGACGCGCTTTACAGCATTGTGCAGATGCCTGCAGGGCTCCCTGTCGGAACACTCGCGGTGGGCAAAGCCGGCGCACGCAATGCTGCCGTTCTCTGTGCACGTATATTCGCCCTCAGCAATACCACAGTATCAAAACGCCTCGAAGAATTCAAGGCCGCTGATTACAGGATCTGATGATTCGACCAAGTTCTTTGAATCTACATCGATACAATGGCAGGCAACCCTTGCAGACGCCATTGCTGCACTCCTGCCATTGTATCCTTGTTCCACACTACACATTTTCTCAATGTGCTGATGCCTGGTAAAACTTACCTGATTCCCCTTGGTCTGCACAGCTTCAGCAAACTTAACAGTACCATAATCTTAGTTTGGTACGCCTTTTGTAGTTTTATTTTTAACCCGTAAAACGTAGCACATTGACAGAAGCAATCATCAACCTCGAAACAGTAAATCCCATAGAGTTCTTCGGGATCAACAACAGCAAATTCGAACTACTCAAACGAAAGTTCCCACTTCTGAAGATCCTTTCCAGAGGCACGCAGATAAAGATCACCGGGCAACCCGATGAAGTAGCGAATGCTCAGGCAAAGATCAGCCAGGTCATCCAATACCTGGAACGTAACGGCCATGTATCCGACAATTACTTCTCGCGTATCCTCGGCGACGAGGAACAGGACGCACAAGCCGAAGAACCCGTACAGAACGACATACTCGTTTTCGGCCCCAACGGCAAGGTCATCCGTGCCAAAACACAGAACCAGAAACTCATGGCTCAGGTGTCAGAAAAAAATGACATCATCTTTGCACTCGGTCCTGCCGGTACCGGTAAGACATACACAGCAGTGGCATTGGCCGTTCGCGCACTGAAGAACAAAACAGTAAGGAAGATCATCCTCACACGTCCTGCGGTTGAGGCAGGCGAAAGCCTCGGCTTCCTTCCGGGCGATCTCAAGGAAAAGATCGATCCGTATCTGCGCCCGTTATACGACGCACTCGACGACATGATCCCGAGCGACAAGCTCAACTACTTCATGTCGAACCGCATCATAGAAATAGCGC
>JBIKSN010000037.1:0-17027 GCA_044348585.1 Flavipsychrobacter sp. | reverse complement strand
ATTATTCTTCTCTTCTTCGCCATCGATTGGCGCGAACTACTCCAAAACAAACGTTTCCGTTTGAACTTTAACATTTGGAAGTAGAATTTGTTAAAATAATTTAAAAATATTATTAGGTATTTTTATTAAGTCTGGTTGTCAAAAACCTGACGATAATCATGTTTTGGTTTGAGGATGGTCATGTACCTGCTGTTTCTGCAGAGATAGTTTTGTATCCGAAAAATAGAAAAAATATGAGCGCTCTGTTCGTTTTAGTGATTGTCAGCATCGTTGTTGCGGGCTCCTTTTTGGGGGCCTTCCTCTGGAGTGTCAAGACCGACCAGTACGAAGACAAAGACGGAGCAGCCATGCGCATGTTGTACGAAAATGACGTTAAGAACACCACACTTTAGGATCTAATCAAACATATACATATGAATATTGCACTAGACAGAGAACACGCATCCTTGCAGACGGAAAAATTCAATTACGATAATAAGATCGTAAAATGGTTTGCTTATGCCACTATCATCTGGTCGATAGTCGGAATGCTCGCGGGTATTCTGGCTGCCTTTCAGTTGGTTTATCCGGCGCTGAACTTCGGCTTTGCGCCAACAACATTCGGCAGGGTTCGCCCCATACACACCAATGCGATCATTTTCGCGTTTGTGGGTAATGGCATTTTCATGGGCGTGTATTACTCGTTGCAGCGTCTGTGTAAGGCGCGCATGTTCAGCGACGGCTTGAGCAAGTTCCACTTCTGGGGCTGGCAGTCCATCATTGTCCTTGCGGCCGTAACTCTTCTGCTCGGTTATACAACCGGTAAGGAGTATGCCGAATTGGAATGGCCCATTGATATTCTGATCGCACTTGTGTGGGTTGCATTCGGATGGAATATGTTTGGTACAATCATTAAAAGGAGAGAAAGGCACCTTTACGTGGCTGTGTGGTTCTACATTGCGACCTTCGTAACGGTGGCGATGCTCCACATCGTGAACTCGATAGAGATCCCCTTCTCTCTGCTGAAATCATATTCATGGTATGCCGGTGTGCAGGACGCGCTGGTTCAGTGGTGGTATGGTCACAACGCTGTTGCGTTCTTCCTTACTACACCTTACCTGGGTCTTATGTACTACTTCCTGCCTAAAGCAGCAAATCGTCCGGTATATTCTTACCGCCTTTCAATCATTCACTTCTGGGCGCTCATTTTTATCTACATCTGGGCCGGTCCTCACCACCTTTTGTATACAGCTCTTCCTGACTGGGCTCAATCACTCGGAACAGTATTCTCTGTAATGCTGATCGCACCATCTTGGGGTGGTATGCTGAATGGTCTCCTTACGCTGCGTGGCGCATGGGATAAAGTTCGCGAAGAACCTGTACTGAAGTTCATGGTAGTTGCGGTTACAGCATACGGTATGGCGACTTTTGAAGGGCCGATGTTGAGTTTGAAGAACGTGAATGCTATCAGCCACTTTACAGATTGGACCATTGCACACGTACACGTAGGTGCGCTGGGTTGGAACGGCTTCCTCACATTTGGTATCCTATACTACCTCATTCCAAAGATCTTCCGCACAAAATTGTATTCTATTAAGTTGGCTAACCGTCACTTCTGGATCGGTACCCTTGGTATAGTATTCTATACAGTTCCTATGTACTGGGCTGGTTTCATGCAGAGTCTTGCGTGGAAAGAGTTTACTCCGGAAGGAACACTGAAGTATCAGTTCCTTGATACCGTTAAACAAATGCAGCCATTCTACCTCATGCGCGGTATTGGTGGAGTTCTGTTCCTGATCGGCGCACTGATCATGTGTTATAACCTGGTAAAAACTATCGGTACCGGTAATGTGCTTGACGAAGAACCAGCTGAAGCACCGGCACTTGCTAAAGAGTTTGTACCTCACAGCACAGAACACTGGCACAGGTGGATCGAACGTCGTCCTGTTCAAATGCTGGTATTCAGTTTGGTGGCAGTAGCCATTGGTGGTCTGTTTGAGATGATCCCGACATTTATGGTTAAGTCAAACATTCCAACGATCGCTAGTGTGAAACCATACACACCGCTTGAACTGCATGGTCGCGATATATATGTGCGTGAGGGATGTTACCTGTGTCACAGCCAAATGATCCGTCCATTCCGCAGTGAGGTCGTTCGCTACGGAGAATATTCAAAAGCAGGTGAGTTTGTTTATGATCATCCTTTCCAGTGGGGTAGTAAGCGTACCGGCCCGGATCTGGCTCGTATCGGCGGCAAATATCCTGATAGCTGGCACTTCAACCATATGTATGAGCCGGGTAGCATCTCTCCGGGTACCATCATGCCGAACTATCCATGGTTGTTCACTGATAACCTTGATACAAACATTACAGGGGCAAAGATCAGAGCAATGATAACTCTTGGCGTGCCATATGAAGCAGGCTATGATAAGAAAGCGAACGTAGATCTGATGGCTCAGGCTGATAAAATAGTTGCCAACCTTGCCAATGACAAGATCAGCATTAAGAGCAACAAAGAGATCATAGCGCTGATTGCTTATATGCAGCGTATAGGTACTGACATCAAACTTGAAAAGAAACCAATCGTAAACGAATAAAACTAACCTTATGAAATTCATACATTATCTGGAGACGATCACCGGGGTTGGTATCTATCCGCTTACTTCATTGACTATTTTCTTTCTTTTCTTCACTGTTATGACCGTTTGGTCATTGAAAGCGGATAAAGGGTATATCGAAGCACTCCGGCAGATCCCTTTTCCCGATAGTAAGAATGAACAATAATGCTCACAACACAAATTAGCATAATATGCGAAAATATAATAAAGTATTTCTGGCAACTACAATTTCACTGCTACCAGCCGCTGTAGTTTTGGCCGCCGAAACCACTGGTACGGACAAAAGTCCGGTATACAACATGACCCTCGTAAGTATGGTGTCATTAATGCTTATTCTTCTTTTTATCATCGGGATGCTTGCCTATACAATGAAGCAGCTCGGTTATGTGGTGCGCGAAAAAGTGCGCAAGGACAAAAGTTCAAATAATTCCGGGGTAAAGAGCATACTTGTTTTGCTGGGTTTCACGCTTTTGGGATTTGGTGCCAATGCGCAGGAAGATCCTGCAGCCGCCGTAACCAATGAGCTTGCGCACACCAGTTTACCAGAAGTTATTGCCGGGATACCAGCGACTGAGTTTTATGTACTCACTGTTGTATTGTGTCTTGAACTGGTTGTGATCTTCTTGCTCTCAACGTTCATCCACATGTTATTGAAGACGATCAGGCAAGTGCCTGAAGCCGAAGAAGCTTTACTGGCGAAAAAGAGCTGGTTCTGGGATAATTTCAATAAGGCAGTTTCTATTGAAAAGGAAAAAGACATCATGCTGGATCATGACTACGACGGTATTCATGAGTTGGACAACAGTCTCCCACCATGGTGGTTGTATGGATTTTATTTGACTATATTCGTAGGTGTTATCTACATTTACCGGTATCATTTCTCTCACGATGGTCTGAGTCAGGAGGAAGAGTTCGTAGCAGAGATGCAGAAGGGGGAAGAAGATAAAGCGGCATATCTGGCGAAATCAGCTAACAATGTGGATGAGAATACCGTTGTTTACCTGACTGAACCAGCCGATCTCGCAGCAGGTAAGGCGATTTATGTTCAGGCTTGTGTCGCATGTCACCTTGCAGACGGTGGCGGAACAGTTGGTCCGAATTTGACGGATGATTACTGGCTGCATGGTGGAAGTGTAAAAGATATATTCAAGTCTATCAAGTACGGATGGCAGGAAAAAGGAATGAAGAGTTGGAAAGACGATTATTCTCCTAAGCAGATCCAGCAGTTGACCAGCTTTGTAAAGTCTCTTAAAGGCACCAAACCGGCTGTTCCTAAGGCGCCTCAGGGAGATCTGTATATAGAAGCAGGTGTGGCAGGTAGCGCAGCGGCTGTTACGGACACTACTAAGAAATAATGAGCACCCGTCTTGGGTGAGAAAAACGACCAGGATATGAGCGATACGATAGATCAGGAATCTTTTAGGGATAAGGTAGCTACGGTAGACAAGAAGGGTAAGAGGATTTGGATGTTTCCGCAGAAGCCGGAAGGCAAACTGTACAATCTCAGGAAGCTTGCTACGAGTGTATATCTGGTCGTTTTTTTTGGATTGCCATTTTTAAAGTATGATGGTCATCCGATATTTCTTTTGAACATTCTGGAACGTAAGTTCATATTGTTTGGTCAGATCTTTTGGCCTCAGGATTTCTTCATATTCGCGATCGGGATGATAGTCTTTATCGTCTTTATCGCTTTGTTTACGGTAGTGTTCGGTCGCGTGTTTTGTGGCTGGGCATGTCCGCAAACTATCTTTATGGAGATGCTGTTCCGGAATATTGAATATTGGATAGACGGTAACGCTGCGGAACAGCGTGCTTTGAAAAATGCTCCCTGGAATACAGATAAGATAATTAAAAGGGTATCCAAGTGGATACTCTTTTGGCTGTTAAGCTTCGTGATCGCAAATACCTTCCTCGCCTACATTATTGGTGTGGATGAGTTGCGGAATATGGTATTAGAGCCATTCTCCAAACACATCGGTAGTTTTGTTGCTCTTTCAGTATTTACCACTGTATTTTTCTTTGTCTACCTGTGGATGCGGGAGCAGGTGTGTACTGTGATCTGCCCTTACGGCAGGATGCAGGGCGTATTGCTTGACAGAGATTCAGTGATCGTGGCCTACGACTATAGTCGTGGTGAGCCGCGCGGAAGGATCCATAAGAACGAGGAAAGGTCCATAGGTGACTGTATCGATTGTGCTCAGTGTGTGAAGGTATGTCCAACCGGTATAGATATCAGAAATGGTACACAACTTGAATGCACAAACTGTACCGCGTGTATCGATGCTTGTAACCGTATGATGGAGGCTGTAAATCTCCCTACAGGGCTTATACGCTATGCTTCCGAGGCAAATATTGCAGAAAAGCGCCCGTGGAGATTTACATGGCGTATGAAGGGCTATACTGCTGTTATGGCCGTTTTGCTGGGAGTGCTAGCTTGGCTGCTTGCAAGTCGCACTGACGTAGGCGTTACAATTTTGCGTACCGCCGGGCAACTGTATCAGGAGCAACCTAACGAACAACTGAGTAATCTATATAATTACAAGGTGCTCAATAAGACTTTTAGACCCAAGAAAGTTGAATTCATCCCTGAGAATTTCCATGGCAGTATTAAGCTCGTGGGTGAGACCGAGATCAAAATTCCCAAAGATGGCATCACTACGGGTACGATGTTTGTATATGTAAATAAGTCAGAACTGCAGGGAAGAAAGACAAAATTGAGGATCGGAGTGTATGAGGACGGCAAGAAGATCACAACGATTGCGACCTCATTTCTCGGGCCATTCAGTGGAAATTAATCATTTAGTAAAATCATTATTATGAAAATAGGTTGGGGGTGGAAAGTTGCATTGCTGTATGGGGCTTTTGTTGGCTTGATCGCGATATTAGTGATCGGCAGTAGTCGCCAGCAGATCGATCTGGTATCACCGGATTATTATAAAGAGGAGTTAGGGTATCAGAATGTAATTGATGCGAGAAATAATCTTGCCGCACTTTCGACCGATGTTGCAATACATGCGAACAATAGTGATGTCGTCATCGAGATGCCAGCCGCTTTGGAGGGAAAAGTACTTTCAGGTGAGGTGAAATTCTATTGCCCGGTGAACAAAGACTGGGATAAGGTGTACAAGATCGGCAGTGCTTCTGAATTGAAGGTATCACGTGCCGAATTGAAGAATACTCGTTACATAGTAAAGGTGGACTTCAAGGCGGATGGCAAGGGATATTATCAGGAATCTGAACTCCAATTGCACGACTGATGACAGCCGCTACCATGACTATGGCCCTGTTGATGGGATTTGCCGGTAGCCTGCATTGTGCGGGTATGTGTGGTCCTATTGTCTGGATCATGCCTTTTCAGGTTTTCTCAGGCGCAAAAAGATTTGCGGCTATAGTGTTATATCACCTTGCACGTATTTCAGTATACGCAGGCATGGCTATGGTGTTGTATTCTTTCCGTGGCTTTTTTAACCCTCGGATTCAACAGTACTTGTCATTGGGAATGGGAACCGCGTTGCTCGTTATAGGAGCGTTTTCCTTTTTTGCCCACGGTCTGGGACATTTCCGGTTGCCGTGGGAAGAGCAGATCAAGAAAAAACTAGGAGGAGTGATCGGTAAGCCGGGACTAAGCGCTATTACTGCTGCCGGATTCCTGAATGGGTTATTGCCATGCGGGTTGGTGTACATGGCTCTTTCCGCAGCGATCACGCTTCCTACACCGGCTCAGGCTGCCGGCATGATTTATTTATTTGGGTTGGGGACTGTACCTATGCTTGCTGGTATCACGATCCTTCGTCAAAAGGCAAATTTTCTCAAAAGCCCTCAATTGAAAAAATTAGTGCCTTTGACAGTTTTAGTTTTTGGCTGTTTGTTCGTTTTGAGAGGCGCCAACCTTGGTATTCCTTACCTCAGTCCAAAGGTTTCAATGAACGGTGGTGCTGTTAAGGCTGCTTGTTGTCATAAGAATTAGGTTCTGTCTTAATTTGAACCTGATCAAGATCATCTTTTAGATATTTTCATAAATATATCTTAGCGCATTTGCTGGTTTTATGAAATCTCCTAAAAATAATGTCCATTCAACACCAGGTGGTGAGGATTTTGTAGTAGATTTAGGCATGCCATTTACTACATTGAATAATGACACTTTTGCGGCGTTGTTCAACTATGCCAGTATCGGGATACTCATCACAAATGATGGTGGCGTCATCCAAATGGCTAATAGGCACATTGAGCTGCAGTTTGGGTACGAAAGGGGAGAGCTCATTGGCAAAAAGGTAGAAATGCTTATACCGCCCCGTTATGCAAAGGGGCACGAAAATCATAGAAAGGGCTTCAATAAGAATCCACACAGCAGGCCGATGGGGCTTGGAATGGAGCTTGCAGGGATAAGGAAAAGTGGTGAAGAATTTCCGGTTGAGGTCAGTTTGGGGCACTACTCAGTAGACGGCGACAGTTATGCACTGGCGTTCGTAAATGACATCACACAACGAAAGGAAACCGAGCAGGCGATTGTTCAACTGAATGCGCACCTTGAGGAAAGAGTCAAGGAGGGTTCGCAGTCTTTAGCCATCACAGTAGAACAGTTGGGGCGGCAGATGCGGGAAACTGAAAGGAAAGATGCTGAGTTGGAACGCGTAAATACGTTCCTGAATAACATCTGGAATCATGCCGGAGCTATCATTTTTGTGTGTGATGTTAATGGTATCGTTCAGTTCTTTAACCCGGCGGCAGAGAAGGCGTTTGGTTATACATCTTCTCAGGTGCTCAATAAGATCAGTCTGTTGAAGTTTCACCTGGCATCAGAACTTGAAAAGAAGGCTAAGGAATTGAGTGAACTTTCCTCTCGTAAGGTGGCAGCGGATTTTGATGTGTTTTCTACCGCAGTTTCGTTAAATGTGAGCAATAATCAGGAGTGGCATCTGGTGCGCAAAGACGGTTCAACGTTTTATGCGTCGTTGAACATGACACCGCTCAGAGATCATCACCACGAAGTATCGAATTACCTTGGTATTGTCATTGACATTTCAGAGAAAAAGAAAGCCGAAACTGAGCTTTTATCTGCCCTTGAAAAGGAGCGTGAGCTGAACGAATTGAAGTCGCGGTTTGTGTCGATGGCATCGCATGAGTTCAGAACCCCTCTCAGCGCGGTGCTTTCGTCTGCATACTTATTGTCGCGATACACAAAAGAAGAGGAACAACCCCAGCGCGAAAAACATATTCAGCGAATTGTGGCATCTGTGACTTCACTCACTGAAATACTTAACGATTTTCTATCAGTCGGAAAGATCGAAGAAGGCGACATTCATGCTAATTTCAGGTCTTATGACATTAAAGAGCAGATGCATGATGTGATGCAGGACGTTCAGCATCTGCTTAAAAAAGAACAACAAATCAAGTATGAGCATATTGGAAAGTCGCAGACTGTTTTTTTGGACCAGTCAATGATGAAACATATTGTAACGAATTTGTTGTCTAACGCGGTGAAATTTTCGAACGAAGGTTCTGAAATTCGCCTCAACACAGAAATAAAGGGAAAGAAGATAATTGTGAGTGTGAAGGATCAGGGTATTGGTATACCGGATGAGGACAGAAAAGACCTTTTCAGGCGCTTTTTCCGATCGTCAAATGTAACAAACATTCAGGGAACCGGGCTGGGGCTTCACATTGTGCACAAATACACTGAATTAATGGGAGGAAACATTGATCTTGAAAGCAAGATCGGTGATGGGACTAAATTCACAATAACGTTCAATAATAATAAAAATGCATAGGATATTAATAATTGAGGATAATGAAGATATCAGAGAGAATGTTGCCGAGATTCTCACGTTGTCTGACTATGAAGTCTTGATGGCTTCAAACGGGAAGGAAGGTATCACCGTTGCCCAAGCTCAGGAACCGGATCTTATCATTTGCGATATAATGATGCCGGGAATAGATGGCTATGGTGTGTTGCATGTGCTGCATAAGGATCCTAAAACTCAGAATATTCCATTTATATTTCTGACATCCAAAAGTGAGCGCAGCGATTTCCGGGCCGCTATGGAATTGGGCGCTGATGACTACATTACCAAGCCATTTTCAGGCAACGAATTGTTACACGCTATTCAGAGTAGGTTGAAGAAGGTGAGTGTGCTTAAGAAGGCGCTTTCATCTGACATCGCGGGGGTGAACGAGCTCATTTCCACTATTGATAATAAGCGTACTTTGGAACAGCTGGCGGAAGAGAGCAACGTTAATACATACAAGAAGAAGCAACTGATATTTAAAGAAGGGCAAAATCCTCATTATCTGTACCATATTATAAAAGGAAAAGTAAAGACCTTCAAAACGCACGAAGATGGCAAGGATCTGGTGATGGATCTGTACAATAGCGGTGACTTTTTTGGATACACAACCTTGCTCGAGGGCGGTGCATACAAAGAAAACGCTGAGACCATGGAAGAGTGTGAGCTGGCGTTAATACCCAGGAAGGACTTTGAAGATCTGGTCAATAGCAACCCTGCGGTAGCCAGGAAATTTATCTCTCTGCTTGCCAAGAACGTTGTAGATAAAGAGAACAGTCTGTTAGGTATTGCTTATAATACCCTGCGTAAGAAGGTTGCCGAAGCGCTGATAAGCCTTGAGAAAAAGTATCATACCAACAAAAAGGAGCCATTCCAGATCGATATCAGCAGAGATGATCTTGCTACAATAGCAGGCACTGCATCTGAATCACTGATCCGGACACTGAGTGATTTCAAGAGTGAGAACCTTATTGATATCAAGAGTGGAAAGGTGATCATCACTGATGAAAAGAAGCTGATCAACCTGATAAGGTAGAGCGGAGTAGTTTCTATTCCAGATCTTCAGGAGTTATCTTTTGTAGTTTGACTCCTCTCATTTGACTGAGCTTACCTGTGCATGCATCTTCGTATACAATGGGAATGCCAGTTTTTATGATGCAGAAAAGTTGTAGTTCCTGCTTGTAAACGGTTGCGTCATTTTGCTTGAGAACGTATAAAACCTCGCCCATTGAGGGGTAATCGAATTCTATTTCGACCAACTGTTCTTTCCATTTTTCTACTTTGCGGCACTGCGCCAAGGCATCGGCAGTAGCCGTTTTGTATGCGTTTATTAGTCCGGGTACACCCAGTAGTGTGCCTCCAAAATAACGAACCACCACTACCAAAACGTTGGTTAACCCCTGGCTGTCTATTTGTCCAAGAATAGGCTTGCCCGCACTGCCGGCAGGTTCTCCGTCATCGTTAGCTCTGTATTGAGTTCCGTCGGTTCCGAGGCGCCAAGCCAGACAATGATGAACGGCTTTTGGGTGCTCCTTTTTTAATCGATTGATCCTGTCTTTTATTTGTGCAAGCGTTTGTACGGGGTAGGCATATGCGAGGAATTTACTCCCCCGGTCTCTGAAATCGGCAATGCTTTCGTCAAGAATAGTGGTGTATTTGTCCATCTTGCTCAGCGCCTGTTCAGGTATTGTTCAAGTAAAGGTGTCATAGGCGTAACGTTCCTGTTTTTGTAGTCAAAACACACCATTCCGGTTTTAGCATGCGCAACTTCTATTTTCTTTCCGGCCCTCATTGTCGAGATGCGATACAGAAGATCGAAGCGCACACCGGTTATATCTGCGGCGTATATCTCCACTTCGAGGGTGTCTCCATAAAACGCTTCTGCCTTGTAGGCGATCATCACGTCAGCCATGATCATGCTGTTTCCACCGGCATTCATTTCGGTATAGTCGTTCTGTGCCAGCACCTGCATGCGCGCCTCGTGGATGATAGATAGAATTGCATCGTTGCCAACGTGGTTGCCATAGTTGATATCGCTGATCCGCACCGGTATGATGACTAGTCCTAATCGATTGTGCTCGGGAAATTGTATTTTTACACGGCTCATAAAACACCTCCTTGTTATGAAAATTATTTGTGTCGGACGAAATTACGCAGATCATGCGAAAGAGCTTAAGAATGACCTTCCAACAACGCCGGTTCTGTTTATGAAGCCGAAATCGGCGATATTGCTGCCCGGCAAACCTTTTTTGTACCCCGAATTTACTGATGACCTGCATTATGAGTGCGAATTGGTAATAAGGATATGTAAGAACGGTAAATATGTGCAAGCCAGACAGGCATATAATTATTATGATTCAATGACGGTAGGTATAGACTTCACCGCAAGGGATATACAGCGTGAGCAGCAGAAAAAAGGCCTGCCGTGGGAGATCGCGAAAGCGTTTGATGGTTCGGCCGTTGTAGGTGAGTTCATTCAGGTGCCGGCAACTGGCATTTCGGGTGATATTCAGTTCCGGCTTGACAAAAACGGCGAAACCGTGCAGGTGGGTACTGTAGAGCAAATGATTTTTTCAGTTGATAAGATCATCGAGTACGCGTCTCAATTCTTCACACTGAATATTGGCGACCTGATATTCACAGGTACACCTGCTGGAGTGGGACCAGTTGTGACTACTGATGTTCTTGAGGGATATCTTGGCGACAAAAAGTTACTTGAAGTGGCGATACGTTAAGCTACTTTGACGAAGTCAGGAAGGTTCCTTTCATGTCCTCTTGCAGGAAGCGGAGGTCGAAATATCCTCGTAATATGTCGCCGTTCACTTCAGTGATCACGATCTTGCCTGTACGGGCCACTGTGCCGGTAGTACCATCTTTGTACATACCGGTATTGCCGGTCATATTGCCTCCGGGTCCTCTGTAATCTACCAGAAAAGTTTTTTTAGTGCCGGTATACCCGGTTAGTCCGATACTCATACTTTTCTGCCCATCACTGGTAGTCCCCGTAATGAATATGTTTCCATTTTGAGGGTTGTCAGTCCGCACATTTGTTGTCGTCCAGATGGTGTCGCCATTCAGTGCGAATGCCATTCTGGAGGGAACCGAATTATTTTTCTTTTTGTTGCAGGCAACAGCAAACGTGAAGGGCAGAAGGATAATAAATAGAGACTTGATGGTCATTTGTAAAGCAATTTTAGGGTGCAAAGTTGAGGGCTTGTCTAATGCATGTCGTCGAGCAGGTTTGGCCGGCGTTCTTTCGTACGTTTCAATGATTGCTCATATCGCCAATCATCTATCTTTTTTGGGTCTCCACATAAAAGGACGTCAGGCACCGTCCAGCCTCTGAAGTCGGCCGGCCTGGTATAAACCGGAGGGGCCAATAGTCCGTCCTGAAATGAATCAAATAGAGCAGACGTCTCATCGTTCAGCACTCCGGGCAGCAATCTGCCTACCGCGTCTACAACAACAGCTGCAGCCAACTCTCCGCCACTCAATACGTAATCCCCTATAGATAACTCGCGTGTTACATAGTGCTGGCGTATGCGGTCGTCAATACCTTTATAATGGCCGCAGATGATTATCATATTCTCCCTCAGCGACAACGTGTTCGCAGTTTTCTGATCGAACATGTGACCATCCGGGGTCATGTAGATGATCTCTTCATAGTTCCGCTCCGCCATTAGTTTGTCCAACAGGATAGCCAATGGTTCAGGCATCATCACCATACCGGCGCCACCGCCAAACTGGTAGTCGTCCACTTGTCCTTGTTTATATGGGGTATAGTCGCGCAGGTTGTGGGTGTGTATCTCAAGGAGTCCCCTGTCTTTTGCCCTTTTCATCATCGAATGACTGAACGGGCTTTCGAGCAGATCCGGCACCACTGTAATAATATCTATTCTCATTGTTTGTCTCTTTAGTTATACACCTCCAGCAACCCTTCCGGCAGATTTGTCTTGAGAATTTTTCCCTTGATGTCTATTCCTTCGAGTGTTGCATCGACCAACGGGATCAAAGCTTCATTGCCCTTGTAGTCAATTTTACCTATCCACTGAGCACCCGTTTGCATCACGTCTTCGATCTTGCCAATGTTCCCGTAATGGGCATCCATCACAGTAAAACCTATCCACATCAGAGGCGATTCCTGTACCAATCCGGCAAGCAATGATTCATCCACATATACGTGCTTAGTTACCAGCTTTTTTGCAAAAGCCTGTGTGTCAATTTCCTCTATGGTGATAAGGAATTCATCGGGACGAGTTGCCTTGCAGCTGGCTACAAAATGCGGAATGAAACTTCCTTTCTGCATCTCCACCATAAGCACTGCTCCTTTTTTCAGCCATTTTGAGTCATTGGTGATGTTTGTCATCACCAGAGAACCATTAAGGCCATGTGTTGCAACAATTTTCCCGATCCTTATCATCTTGCCGCAAAGATAACGGCGTTTTTTAAGTTCAAAGTATTTCATTGACGCCGGAGAAATTCACTGTTAGCTGACCGTGGTTAGTGCGTTCTCCGATTATTTGTGCGAAATTTGAGAAAAGTGAATGTCATGTACAACAACACAACAAGTCCGGAGATCAGCCCCAGGCCATCGCAGCCTGAGGTAAAGCCCATCCACCCTCAGGAGCCGGGTCAGCCGCACCCCCGTCCTGAGATAAAACCAAGTCACGATCCCGCAACAAGGCCGTTGCCGCAGGAGGTGCCACCCGGTAAAAAGGAATAATGAATCACCTTATCCTTGGTTATTTGGCCTTATGTGTGGCAAACAGCTTGTATACGTCTTTGTAATAAACAACAGAGTCGTTCTCAATACCCACAGGCAGATACACAACAAATACCGGTATTTTGCTGTCTGTTTTTAATGTAATTGGTTCCAGTCCATCAATGCAAGCGTTGATGAGATTTGTGTCTACGCGGTTATCAAGGATTTTGTTGGCAAGGTCAATAGGATGCTCCAGCCTTATACACCCATGGCTCAGAAACCAGGTGTTGCGCAGGAATGCGAGTTTGTAGTTAGTGTCATGCAGGTAAACGTGAAAAGGGTCGGTAAGATTGAACTTTATCACTCCCAGTGAATTTTCGCAACCGGTACATTGCCTGAATGTATAAGGAAAGTCTGATGAGTTGTATGCCTTCCAATTGATGGTAGCAGCATTTATCTCGCGCCCACGGCTGTCCAATACCTGCATTTTCATTTCGTCCAAACTTCTCCTGTTGGCCTTCACCCTCGGGAGTATCTCTTTAACAGCAATGCTCCTCGGGACATTCCAGTAAGGATATAATACTACCTCATAACACCACGTAGAAAACCTTGGCGTTTTAGTCTTGGGCTTGCCGGTGACAACCTTCATCTGCAGTTTCATGCTGTCAGTCTCAAAATAATAAAGCGTTGAGGCAGGTATATTGACGATAATGTGCTTTCCGAAATTAAAATGTACTATCCAGCGATATTGATTAATTGTGGCGGTGACTTGCTCTATTTTGCTGGTGTTTACTGCTTTTATCTGACTAATGAGTTCATTTTTTAGTAGCGCATATTCGTTTGTGTGGGGTTCCAGGGCGACAAGGAACGAATCAAGTTGTGCCGTGCTGTTTACACCTGCAAGCCCTGCGAGAAGGGTAGTATCATCTTTTTTTGAACAAACGGGAGAGACTTCGTCGTTGCTGATCCATTTTTTGATATCAGCGCCTCTTTGCAGGTCGCGTGCAATACCCAATAACGCATCGGTGAGCAAGTAGCTGTCTTTTACCGCTACTTTTCTGCTTGTCCCGGAGGCTTGTTTAAATTGCGACTTATGATATCCTCCGGCAGAACCGCCAAAATGGTTGGCCGTATCCGCAATGAGCATTACCCGTTTGCAAAGGTCGTTATAGAGTGTGGGTCTGCTAATCCAGTAGTCTTCCCCATAAGCCTTGTGGAATTGTTTTACAAGTGCAGGGTGGTCGGGGATTTGACCTTGCACTTGTGCTGAGATAAACAGAAGAATGGAAATGAATGCTATTGATTTCAATTTGCGAAATATACCGGTGTTATTGGGGAAGGTATTCTGAATGTAAGAAACGAATTTATGGGAGAAACGGCTGTCTGATGATTGTTTTTAATTTTTCAGGTGCCGTCCGTCTCATATCGCTCAGATAGATCTCCCGGTGTTTTCCGCTCAGTTTGTGCCCGCCCGATGCAATGAAAGCGTGCAATTTTGCAATAGTTGGCGCTTCTTCGCTGAAAGGGCCGATGTGCATGATCTGAGCGCATTTTCCCTCGTGCATCTCTTCAAATCGCACTGAGTCGAGACTTTTCGGGTTTTTCTTGGTTTTTAATTGTTGGGTAGCTTGTGCTACCATCTCCTCCGTTACAAATTCAGGTTGCATGATCATCAATGTCCACTTCCAGTTTTGTTTGTTGCCCGAGGAGAAATCACTCATATCATCTGCCCACCATAGTCCTTCAAGTGGCATTACGCCATAATCGATCTGAAGAGGACCCTTTTTACACGCAAATTTCATCGTGTAGGATAGGCCATACAACGCCTCAATAGCATGCGCGAATTCCGGACTTTCCGGTGCACCTTGTCCGTCACACATCAGGAATTGCATTTCCGGCACATCTACTTCAATAGGTGATTTCGAAGGGCAGCTGTATAGTTCTTTGAACTGCTTTTTTAGGTCTATCTTTCTCATTGCCGTCTTTGTGTGGCAAATGTAGGAAGCGTGAAGTTGAATTTGTCTGATATATGTCATCACGTTTGCTTTGAGCTGATGGGGTAGTGTAGGCAATAACGTAACTTGCATGTATGCTCCAGGTAAACTTTTCACCATTCCCTGTTCTTGTAACCGAGCGGTTGGTTCTACGCCGGACTGAATTGACCGACGCACCGTCATTATTCTACTTGCGCAGTCACGACGACGTGATGCGATTTATCGACAGGCCCAGGCCGTCTTCAATTGAAGATATCAATGTGCTGATCGGGAAGATACACAAGATGATCTCTGATAATGCCGGCATAGAGTGGGCTGTTACACTCAAGGGTAAGGACGAATACATTGGCTCTGTTAGTTTTCATTTGTTGATGAAAGAACATTACCGGGCAGAGATAGGATACCTGCTGCATCCATCCTTTCATAGCAAGGGCATCATGTCTGAGGCGGTGACTGCGGTGCTAACGTATGGATTTGGTGAAATGGACTTGAATTCAGTTGAGGCAGTAGTAACTCCGGGGAATGATCCATCCGTTGGTTTGATGGAGCATAAAGGTTTTTTGCGTGAAGGGTATTTTCGGCAAAATAGGTATTGGAACGGGGTGTTTCTGGACACTTTAGTGTTTTCCCTCATCAAGTCAGAATGGCAAAACAGAATGCTCTGATGCCGGACACGACAACCCTATCCCGAATTGAATCCGTACTTTTGAACCCTTAATATGTACTTATACGTCAAGGCACTCCATATAATATTTGTTGTAACCTGGTTTAGCGGTATGTTTTATATCGTCAGGCTGTTTATCTATAATGCGGAAGCGAACGATAAACCTGAGCCCGAAAGAATGATACTGCAGCAACAATTGAGTATTATGATACGCCGGCTGTGGTATGGGATCACATGGCCCTCCGCTGTCCTTACCCTGATATTTGGCCCATGGATGTGGTATTTGCTGGGAACCATAGACAATTGGCTGGCCATCAAACTTGGCTTTGTAGTAGGGTTGTATCTATACCATTTATCCCTGCATGCCATCTTTAAGCAGCAAATGGCCGGAGTTTTCCGATTTTCTTCCGGTAAGTTGAGGATATGGAACGAAGTCGCTACCATTTTCCTTGTCGCTATTGTGATGCTCGCTACCGTAAAACATGGCATCAGCGTTGTTTGGGGGCTGGGTGGGTTGGTAGTGTTGGTGATCGTTCTGATGAGTGCCATAAAGATATACAAGACATTGAGGACAAAAAGCGAACAATGAGGACCCTTTTCATATCCATACTGTGTATGTCGTTGGTTGCGTTGGCGCACATCGTATCGGCGCAACACTGCACATTTACCGGTAAAATGCAGATCAAAGACGGGGAAACGCTTCCTTACAAGCTTTCGCTCGATATTTCGGGTGCAAATATTAAAGGGGTATCTATCACCACTCAGGATGGCAAGGAGCTAAAAGCAAGGATAAAGGGCGTCATCAACAAAGAAAAGAACGTAATGGTGCTCGCTGAGACCGGCCCTGTAGGGAAATTGTCTGATTCGATTGAGATGTGCTATTTCAACTCTATATTGAAATGGAAGCTGAAAAAAGGTCGTTACATTTTGTCGGGGGCATTTGTGGGCAAGGATAGAAAGAACAACCCGTGCAGTCATGGTAGTGTGTCGCTCGAAGCCCCCGAGAGCGAAGGTGCCGCATTGTTGCCGGCTCAAAAAACGCCCGTACAAAAGGACTCCACAACCGACGCTACTGTTGTTGCTGCAACTGAGGTGACGGCGGGCCACGATAAGCGTATAGAGTGGCAAACAAGTTCTTGTGTTTTGGAACTCTGGGACGGCGGGCTGGAAGATGGAGATATAGTGACGATTCTGGTGAACGGCAAGCCGTTGCTGACCGATCATGTATTGACCGCGGAACGCAAGAAATTTAATCTTCCGGTATCTGAGAAACTGACTACCATATCG
>JBIKSN010000036.1:0-17059 GCA_044348585.1 Flavipsychrobacter sp. | reverse complement strand
TTACTATAATGCTGTTGTGGCTAAAGGTGTAAAGAATGCTGCCCGTTTCGAACACGGTATTATTTCCAACCAATACCTCGGTGTCTATCAGGAATTGGCAGCAATGTAGCAGTTGATCATTAATTGGATTTCAGTGTGGGGGCAGGTGTGCGTGTTGCGCGCCCGGCAGGGTACCACGCAGCCAGTATGCCCACAACGGTCACTGTCAGCACAACAAGGATGGTGTCGGTTAGCTGCATGTCCACGGGGTAGCTATCCATAAGGAACGAGCCGCCTACGGTAACGATGCCAAAACGCTGTTGCAGCCCTACAATTAATGCGCCCAATGTTATACCGCTCAGTCCGCCGGCCAGTGCCCACATAACACCTTCCAGTACGAATATCATTCTGATGTCGCCCGGCTGCGCGCCCATTGCCTTCATGATGCCGATGTCTTTTTGTTTCTCCATCACCAGCATGGAAAGAGCGCCTATCATGTTGAACGACGCGATCAGCAGTACCATGGTAAGGATAGCATAAATGGCCCACTTCTCAGAGCGCAGCACCATATACATGGATTTATTCTGCTCGTACCTCGTTTCCACCCTATAGCTGTCGCCCAATATCGTTTTTAGTTTCTGCTGCACCTCTTCTTCCTTTCCGGGTGTCATCAGTAGCTCCAGCGACGAGCATTTCCCTTCGGCATGCAAGAGTGTCTGCACCAGCGACAACGGAGCCAATAAATATTTGTCGTCGTGGTCGTCTGAGATATGGAATGCCCCTGCGGGATGCACCTCCAGGCTGCGATAGGCAGTGGTTATGTCGGTTGCGGACATGTTGCCGTCCGGGTTGGGGTAGTATAGCTGAATTGTGTTGAACACATTGTCTATATCCACGCCAAGTTCTGCCAGTATATTTCTGCCGGCTATGGCCGTAAAGGGTTTTCCTGTGGATACGGTGTCCTCTCCAACAATTGAATCCCTGATGTTGTTTACGTTGAGGTAGTTCCTGTCAATGCCCTTCAACGTTATCACCTTTTGTGCACCCGAAAAGGCATTATGGGCAATAGCGTTGTCTTCTATCACCGTGGTCATGCCGGCTATGCCCGATACGCTCTTTACTTTTTGTATCAATGCCGCATCCGGTACAAAGAACTTACCCTTTGCCGCAGATACTTTTATGTCGGGGTAAAAGCCTTTATAGAGGTCCTTTACAACTCCCTCCAGCCCATTAAAAACTGAGAAAACAATGATCATGGCCGCGCTGCTCACGGCAATGGCCACCATGCTGATACGTGACAATATGGGTACAACATTGGCTTTTCTTTTGCCTGCGAAGTACCTGAGTGCGATCTGCCATATCAGCGTGCGGTTCATTTAAGAAAGGTTGTTCTTCTTGTTGAACGCTTCCCGCTCTTCGTTGATCTTCTTAAACAACTCTTCCATCTTGAACACATGGTCAAGCGTGTCGTCTGTGTAATAGATCAACTCTGGTACACGGCGCAGTTGGTTTTTTACGCGCATGCCCAGCTGCTTACGCAATTCCCCGCTGCGTTCCTTTATCTTTTGCAGCAACGCAGCATTGTCGCTTACCTGAAAGAAGCTGAGATACACCCTTGCTTCCAGCAGGTCGGGTGTCACCGTTACTTTTGATATAGACACCATACCACCGTCTATCATGTTCAGACCTTCGCGCATAAAAATGTCGCTTAGCTCTTCCATGATCATTTTGCCCACCTGCTTCTGTCTTTTATTTTCTTCCATTGTGCGCCAAAGTTACTCCAAATTGACCAACTGCTATTTGGATCCGTAGGTTGTATTGTTAATATTATTTATGTTTTCGTGCCATTAGCTGAGTTTTGTGGCCTACATCGGTGAGTATCACCTCGTAATTCGAATCAATTTGCTTGCGCAGCTCAGCAGATGGTCCGTCTGCAGCCGGGCTGAAACTCCGTGCTATGATGTATCCGATCTTCTGACCCGACATACGTTCGTAGTTCATTATGTCCGCAGTGGGCGGATTATTTTCAAATCCACCGTTAAGCGATAAATGTATGTATGGGTTTGTCCCGTTGCGCCAACCGATCGGGAAATAACCGGTGTTCGCTTCATAATTATCCAACATGATCAACGGCTTGCCGCAGGCTATGTAGTGGGTGGCATGATGAAATACGGCGTTCCTGTCGGCAATGGTGGTGCCGTCTAGCCCTAGGCCGCCGGGTGCTCCGTCTATTGTTAAAACTATTGAACGTTCTGGGATCATTTTGCCTGCCTCCAAGATACCCTTGAGCGCCATACTTGCGTCCTGCCTGCAGTTTATTCTTACTACCGACAGCACCACGAAAGACGCAAATAACAAAATGCCACCCACGTTTTTCAGCACTCCATCCTTCATTCGGTACCCTATCACTAATGTTGCCAGCAGCATCACGAACAACTGCGCCCTAATGCTGATGATGATAGCGCGCCCCAGAAAGTCCTCGGGAAAGAACGTATAAACGAATGCGATGATCACCAATGCGGCCATAAACCCGTCATACTTGTGCCACTTGAAATTGCTGATGCTCCGCACCATTGTCAAAATCACTAGCGCGCCAATGGCAGCTCCTGCCAGTAATGCCCACGGCCTTTCTGTATTCACTACATTAATGATGTACTTGAATTCAACAAGTTCAAGTAGCCTGAAGGGATGTGGTGCAAGTGTCAGTCTCAGTCCGCCTTCTTTCTGTGTAAAAAGCAGCGTAAAGATGACGAACGGTGTCGCCGCCGCTGCCCAGGCAGCCAGATTCAACAGTGTCCTTCTTTTATCGGTCACAGCTGCCAGCCCGTACGATACCAGTAACGGACCGGTTGTTATCAGCCCGAATACGAATGGCAGCAGATGAGTGAAGAACGTGAGCGACGAAAAGATAAAGTATATGAGCAGGGCCGACAGTCGGGGCTTGTCAATATATCGGATCCATGCCCATACCATCCAAAGCCAGAACGCGACACCTAGCGAGAAGTTGTAGAACCCTTTCGAAAGTGCATACGTAAACAGGAAAATGAACCCTCCCGAAAACCACACTGAAATGGTGTGGCCGGATAGTCGCCGCATTAGTACCCATATACCGGATAGATATGTCAGTGCATATGCGGTAAGGAATAGTTTTTCTGCAACCGCGCCCTTGGCTACAAAAAGCAGCAATGCCATTGCATACGTGGTCAGGCTATTCGGGTCAATGGAATAGGCGTGTTGATAAAAGGTGTTGTAGAAGTCTGTGTTATTGCCCCTCCATAGGTCATGCACTATCGATGCGTTGTACAGGTGGCAGGGACCGTCGCATGTCAGGTAGTAGTCGGGCAGCCATATCTGTATCAGGCACAGCAATGCGCCTGAGATCATCAATGCGTATGACGTTTTTATTGCGTTGCTCACTATCAGATATTCATTGCAGTAGGTACTGCATTTTCAAATGTAGCTAATTACGGCGCGAAAATGAATCGCAGCGTCACGCCGGCACGGGTAGTAGATGAAGGGAACGCGTTAGATACGTATGGAATGGTCTGCTGCCTGTCGAAGAAGAACAGCAGGTTCAGCATATCGGTCACGGCATAGTTGATAGTAGGCGACACCCTTATTACCTTTTGTCCGCGCGATGTCACGCTTACGTTGTTGGCAAGGAAGGTATTGCTTGTCTTATCATCGCGTATACCGATGTCCATCTTAAAGATCAGTTCGTTCTTCAGCTTGGTGGCGCCGAATAGCGGGAACGGCAGGCGGATACCTTTTTTACGGAAGCCACCTCCTATCACATATTCCATGCTCGAGTTTTCACCTACCTGATAGTCTATAAGGCTAAGGCTTTGAGTCTTCGATTTACGTACCTCAAATTTCGCGGTCAGGTTGTTCTTGAACGCTGCATCAAAACCTATCAGCGGGTTGAATGCCTGTGTGATCGTAATGTTTGGCACCTGGAAATAAGGAATGTAGTTTTTCGAGTTCGAGTCTATGAAAGACGGATATCCCAGTCCGAACAGATCGCGGAATAGCAGCGACGATTGGAAGCTGTTCATCGCCATCGTGCCGGTGTAGGCATGGTTCACTACAAAGTTTGTCATCACCTTCGAGAACAAAGGAAGTTTGCTTAGTCCGTTATAGGTAACCCGCCAGTTAGGGGTAGGGGTGAAGTACCTGAACGGATTATCACGCACCTTTTCGTGGGTGTAATCTATGAGTGGCGACGTCTGTGCTGGCTTGCCCGAATAGGCCGCGATGAAGGATGGTATCAATACGTCCTGAGAGAATGGTCCGTATCCCTTTGTATAGGCGGGGTTATACGGGTCAGGAATGTTGGCAGTATACGGGTTGTTCGAGCCAAGTCGCCTTGATATGATCACCCTGTTCTCAAGGAACTGATTATACACATCCGAGCTTACACTGGAGTTGCGGAACATGCTCCTGCCCGAGAAATAGGATATGTTGAAAGAGCCTGTCTGATATGGGGTCAGGTGTTCAAATTTTCCGTTCGGGCTGTAGGTCGTGTCTATAAACAGTTCACTGTGAGCCTTGCTGAACGCTTGAGTGAGCGTCAAGTCAACCCTAAAGGATTTATGTGGCAGAAGGGTAGCCTGCGCGTTTATATTCCTCGAATAGTTTTGCTGGAACTGAGCATTGAAGTAGGTGTCGCGCGAAAGGCGGTTGGCCTGGGCCTGCGCTTCCAGCCACGCATAGTCTGGCTGGTAGCCGTACACGAAATCAAATCCCGGCGCACCCGAATAGTTGTTCACGCCCATGATGCGGGTACTATCCATAAAGCCGGGCAGTATGGTTCCCTGCGTTTCTGTGAAGTTCAAGGTGACGCGGTTCACTATAGTAAGCGCATGGCCTATCACGTGCTCTATTGGTGATAGCGCAAGTGGTCTTGCTTTTTTCGCTTTTCTCTCAGCTTTTTTTGCCAGCTTTTTCTTCTTCTTTTCTTCGGCGACTTTTGCCCGGTCTGCCTCTTTTTGCACCTGCACCAGCGAATCCAACTGGTCATCCGTCAGCCCGGCGGTATTCAGTCTCGGGAAGGCTGCCTTCACTTTGTCCAGCTTTGTCTCTGGCTCTTTTGTAGTATCAGCTTCTTCTTTTTTATCCTTATCCTTGTTCTTTTCCTTCTCCTTCTCTTTTTTCGACTTCTTGTCGTCTTTTACCTCATCGGCGGGCGGTGGTTCCATCTGATCGTCCATCACTTTTCCACCACGATCCATGCCCGATTTACCCATGCCTGCCGGTGCCGACTTTCTCAGGTCGGTAGGTTCTTTACTTTTCTCTCCCGGTTTTGGCGCATCGCCTTTTCGCGCTTCTCCCGGTTTGCGTGGTTTGTTATTAAGCGCTTTCAACCACCTCGACTTGTTATAGAGCTGCGTCATGTTGAATTCGCTGGTCACTGTTTTAGTTTGTGTATTACCAATAGTATTACCCTGCGCGTATGCGATCGGTGGTGCTGTTGTCCAGTTGTAGTTGGCCGAGTAGCCGAGGCGTGTACTCACCCAGTCCGTAAGCGGCAGCTTTGACAACGGCACATTATACGTGCTGTTGAATGTCTGATTGAACGAGTTATTTCTTCCGAGTGTACTGATGTTCCGGAAAAGTGAATCTCTTTTCTCCGGTGTATTGATACGGCCATAAGGTTCATTCACCCTCGATATGTTCGTCGCAGAGTAGTCTATTGATATCGACTTCATGATCTCCCAACGAAGCGAATACGTACGGTTCCACGTAAAGTTCTTGAAGAAAGTAGCCGGTATCTTATAGCCGCTCCCATCATCAATATTGCGTATCTGTATTTCCTGAGATATTCTGTTCAGGTCGTTTCGCACGTTGAGGGTTGATGGTAGTGGATTGAAGTTGAAGTCTTTCGCCAGTGCCAGCCATTTCGATTTCGACTTTATCGCATTCCTGAATGGTTCTACCGGCTTCGTTTTTATTGCATAGGTATAACCAACTCCATATCGTTGGGTGTTCAGTTTGTCCATTTCCAGCACCGGGTTGTGCTTGAACTGGTTGTTATAAGAGTAAGTGAAGTCAAAGTTCTTTACACTCCATGGCATGCGTTTATTATTGTTCGGGTTGGCCGCATTGCCTTGGATACGTGCGTTGGTGATGTTGAAACTGCCGATCGAAGTGAAGTCTTGTGCGGCACTGCGGATGGAGTCGCGTGCGCGCTGGGTGCGGGCATTATTCAGTTCATGTTGCAGCAATACGTCCTGATCAAAAGGATTGTACTTCGGTGTACTAACGTTTTGTGTGTAGCCAAGGTACACTGGCAGTTGAACGCCCCATTCACGAGGCAGTAACTTACCTAATGCGAGATTGGTTCCTCCGTTGTACTGGTAATACATGTCCTGAAAGCGCTGTTGTATCTTCTGGTCTATGTTGCCGTAACCCGGTGTGTGCATACTGCCCGAAAGGGTCACATTACCAAGGTCTGCCAGCTGCACCGATACTTTTCCGGCCGCGGCATATCCGGCCTGGTCGTTGGTGCCCGATATACGCATCTCGTCAAACCACACTTCTACACATTTGGGTAAACCATCGTCACCCGGAGTATTGCTTGTTTTTTTCGGGTTCACCAGACCAAGCATTATGTTCTTTGAGCCACCTATATTCGGATTGCCTATAATGATGATCGTATTGCCTTTCGAATCTCTGGTTTCGTAAGGGATATGAGTTGGCCAGCCGCGGGCGTCACGTTCCTTTTTCGCGTCCACCAACTCCTGCAATTTAATGTTCACGTTGTTGGCTTCAGGCCAGATGGTGTTAACTGCATTACGACCTGTGCCAAGTGGAGTAATGGTAAGTGGTGTGCGGTATTCGTAATAGTTGTTGGTAAAGTCACTACCTATACGGATGAAGGCATTCACGTCTGCGTCCCTTACCGGTGTCTGGCCTACCATAGATTCTGCGTGCAGGAACATGCGCAGGTAGCTAAACTGACGCATGTCCACATTCACCTCTTTGAATACACCGCGGGCATCGCCGTCCTGCAATGCACATGCGCGCAAAGAAAGCGACTGTTCGTTCAGCAAAAGGGTTTGTGCACCACCTTGCGGATTGGCCGTCTGTTGCCTGTTTACACCCGGAGGAAGTACATAAGGAACTGGCTCACGCGATGCGTTCTCTTCCAGACTTACGCTGATAACAGAGAAGTCGGTGAGACCCTGGTTTTGTTGTGGAACGTTCTCGCCCGGTTGGTTCAGTGAATAGTTGTACTGGCGCCATTGGTTACGGCCGAGTTCCAACGATGCGAAACGCAGGTACACACTGTCCTGCCATCCCGTTAGGAACATACGCATAAAGCGGATCGAGCGGAAGTCGGATATGCCACCTACACGACGCTCATAGTTCTGGATCGGTATCTTGAACTGGTACCAGCGTTCGGGCTCGGTAGTGCCGTTGGGAAGCTTTACGCCTCCCGGGTTATCCTGCACGCTTATAATGTAGTTCGTACCTACCGGCATGTTTGGCTTAAAATCAATACGGTATTGGAAATACGCTTCAGATTCATTCAGCGTATTATCCCTGTTGATGTCTTCCGATTCCGGCGTGGTAGTACCCGATGTCGCGATGGTACTTGTTGCCGGGCTTATAGGAGTGTTGCCATCAGGGTTGTTGTAGTATTTGTAGCGGCTCAGCACACTTATCTTATCTGGGTCAGGAGCTGTACTGAAAGACGAGTCGCGGAAGAATTTATAGTTGTCAAATCCCGGGTCGTTTTCTGCTCGCACGTATGCGGGGTTTGTCGTGCCTCCGCTAAGTTTCTGTGCCAGGCCGGCAAGGAATTTCCTGAATATGGTTTGTTCACTTTCCTGTCCTGGTTGTCCCATATCAGGCAATCCATCATAACCCACGTCCTGTAGCTTGCGCGCTGCGTTATCATTATCGAATGCTCTTGTTATCTGTTGTTGAAACCTTGGCACGTAACCCCATGCCGTCGTATCCATTTTCGTTTTGTCGAATGGCGAAGGAATGCCGTTCTCAAAGAAAAGACGGGAGTCTTTCATTACGTCCTCCGATACATTGCCTAAGTTGATGTACAATGAACCGCCGTTCGGGTTACCGCTGTTGAGGAATGGATCCATCACCCAGAATTGTACAAACTGAACGTTCGATGCCTCGAAATCGGTGTTGTCGATAGCCCTTGTGATACCACCCCACCTTTTTTCAGGGTTAAGTAACTGGCCGTCATTGGGGTCAATGTTTGTTACGTCGAAGTTGTAAGGCCCACGATCTTTTGGGTAAAAACCAAGATCGAATGTGTTAAGGGTCTGGTTCACCAGCGTGGCACTTCTGTTGGGAAACACTTGTTGTACCTGCACACTACGTATATAGTGCTGGTTCGAATCGTTTTTTACATAGCCCGGCGAGGTGCTGTTTGGGTACACCAGCGTTGGGTCCAGCATATACCAGGCCAGTCGCGCACGGTTCATGCCGTAAGCATGGTTATTACTCAAAGATGCTTCAGGGAAGAGGGTCTGTCCGCTTGAACTTACCGCACCGAACGGTGTTGATGCCAGCGACCATGCCTGCGCAGGGAACTTCAGGTCATAGGCACTGCTGGTGCCTTCAAAGTCGTCAATGTAAACAGCCCCCTCCGGGTCCAGCGCGTTGATCTGCTTCGGATGACCCGGCAACAGTCCCGCAACCTCCACATTCGTGTTCAGGAACGATGGAGATGTTGTAGAATATATAGGAAGCTTATCGACTAAGCGTGTCAGCGACGGTGCTTCTTTCTGGTAGTTCGCGTCAAGACCGATAACCGTATTTTGTATCGGGTCATCGCCAAAGGTTACCTTCTGTGTAAATGGCCTTTCCTTCAGACGCATGATGGTACTGCCTATTGTCAGATTCTTGCTCTGATAGTAGTCCAGGCGCATTGCCATAAAGTTCTGTTGCTGAAAACCGAACGTGGCATTATCCTCATACTGGATATTGATCGGCACACCCGAGTTAAGGATACCTGTGTTCAGGATCTTGATCCTTCCCAAGCCATATTCTATTGAGTAGTCCTGATTTTCTACCAGTCGGGTACCACCTGCACTCACCGATACCGAGCCCTGCGGGATATTGAAGCCACCCAGGAAGATGTCAGATGAAGAAGATGATTTGTACGTACCGCGCATGATGTAGCGGTCGTTTTGCTGGTACTGTTGCGCAACCCATTTCGTCGAGTCATACAGAACGTGATACAGGTACCTGCGTTCCAGTATAGGTTCGTTCACTACGGTTTTCTTCAGGTCGCTTCCAAATGGTTCCAACACAGGGAAGATGATCTTGCCTTGTTGGGTGTTGATCGTGATTCCCTCCACAAAGTCGAAGATACCGTCAGGTTGGGGTTCGTTTTGTGCGTTCAGGTGGTCCAGGTTCAGGAGACTGATAAACGGGGTGCCTGCCAGCGGGCCTTCAGGCATATATCTTTTTTCTCCACCGCCCGGATCCTGATACAGAATGTTCAGTGTGAAGTTGTCTTTCGATACTCCAAATCCCCCAAGCGCATACACGTTTTTCATCATCAGGTCCCATACAGGCAGCCTGGTCCGTGGCGCGGTTCCTTTCAGCAATTTCAGGAACAGTACTTTAGGGTTGGTTGTGTCCGGCGGAAGGTCTGATGCGAACTCACCCACCTGATAGACTTTGCCGCGGTAGGTATAACGATATGCAACGCCCAATACATCATCGGGGTTCATCTGCGTGTTCAGCATGATGTAGCCCAGGCGTGGATTGAACGTGAACTCTGATGGCGACAACTGGCGCGCTGTAGTACGTTCAAAGTCAGTACCCTGGCTCAAACCCAGTGCTACTGCAGCATTGGTGGCCGACTTCTGCTGCCTGCCTTGCGGGTTCAGTTGCAGCTGACTGTACAAACGGTTCGCGCCGTTGTCTGGTAATGCGTCGGGGGGAGTGCCGTTTGCCAGTATAGGGTTGTATGGGTTGGATTCACCCAGATCCATAAGGCAGAGGATGTCCCTCACACCCGCAACAGCACCCGTTCGGTTAGTGACCCACACTTCCACTTTGTTAATGGTAACTGCAGATGCGATTACCGGATAGTCTTTCAGTGAGCGGTTGTAGTTGTTGCGGAAATATTGCGCCAAAAGGAAGTTTCGGTTTTCTTCATAGTTGTTCGCTTTTATCGCTATCTGCTGCGACTGGGACCCACCTTGTATGGTAAGACTCTTACGCTGCGACTTCTGCTGAGACACAACACCGGTTACCCACAGCTTACCGAA
The DNA here is from genome assembly GCA_044348585.1 of Flavipsychrobacter sp. Classification (GTDB taxonomy): domain Bacteria; phylum Bacteroidota; class Bacteroidia; order Chitinophagales; family Chitinophagaceae; genus Nemorincola. The sequence continues at coordinate 6,827 of JBIKSN010000036.1, read as the reverse complement.
CTGCAACTGTGTCTTGATACCGAATAGTGACTGAACGCCATTGATGAGGCTGCTCTTCAGCGGGAAGCTCACGTTTCCTGCTTCGATCTTTTTCAGCATCTCATCTTCCTTTCCGTTGTAGTCCAGCTTCTGAATATTCTGATAGTCGAATGTTGCCTTTGTGTTGTTACTGATGTTCAGTTTCAGTTTGTCGCCCACGGTTGCTAGCAGATTGATGTTCATCTGCATGTCAAAGTCGAACGTACTATATTTCTGTGCTCTTATTGGCAGGGTAGGGTTCTTCATGTTCTGCCATATGTTGCCGAACGTGATGTCCACGTTACCCTGTGGCTTCACCTGTATGGTGCTGCTCCCGAATATGCGGTCGAACAGCCCTTCTTTATACATCGTAGGCAGTTCAGGTGTTTTATTGAAAAGCATCAGCCCGTCCAGCCTGCGTTGAAAGTAGGCGTTCTCATCTTCCTTGGCACGGTACCTCATGTACTCGTCAAGCGTCAGATAAGTGGGGTTGCGCAGGTACTCGTTACCCACTTTGGATGTGTAGTAATACCTGTTCGAGTCAGGATCATACTCAAAGGTCTTTCTTACATTTTTGGGGTCTTCGAGATCTATACTTTTGGGTAAAGACTGGTCGGTCACAGGGTTACCTGTCTTGTCATGAATAGGAAATTTCAGGTTGCGGGAGGTGTCTGCCTTAGTAGAGTCTGTGCCGGTTGTATCTTCGGCAGGCAGTAGTTTCGGGAATAGCGGATGAAAGCCGCGGGCAGCAGCATTGGCTATTGCTACTACCAGCGCAATGAATAATAAAAATCTGTATCCGAAATTACTCTGCCCCTTCAATGGTTAACCGCTTGCGTGTCTATAAGGCCCGCAATGCCTGTTTTATGATCTCTTCGACCGAAAGTGAAGAAATATTGTTAATTTTACTAATAGCACCCTCGGCAACAGACTTACTGATGCCAAGATTCACTAACGCTATTAACGCATCTTCCTGGGTAGTATTGTGTTTCGGGGTGGTAATAGTGGTGTTATTCTGACGTTTCTGAAGCTTCCCTTTAAGCTCCAGTATGATTCGCTGGGCAGTTTTACCCCCTATGCCCTTCACACGTTCCAGCGCTTTCGAGTCTTCATCCGATACAGCACGCTCCAGTTCGTCTGTTGTAAGCGAAGAAAGTATAATGCGTGCAGTGGCGGCACCTACTCCGCTGATATTCAGCAGTTGGCGGAAGGTAGCGCGCTCATCCTCGTCGGCAAAGCCATAAAGGACCCAGGCGTCTTCTCTTATCTGAAGGTGGGTAAATAGCCGGCACCGGTCCAGGTGCTGTATCTTGGCATAGGTCTGCAAAGTGATGTTTACTTCATAGCCTACCCCATTTACATCTACATGAAGCAGGGACGGAGATTTATATACAAGGTCACCTCCTATAAATGCGTACATTGTCTTATTCGGTTTGTGGCTAGCTAAAATTTACTATCCTGTTGTTTTTTTAATGTCTTATAAAGACAAAAAAGGGTATGATTCCTCATACCGCCCGAAAGGTACAAAAATTATGTGAGTTGGTAGCGTTACAGCACCCTTTTATTAGAAAAATACCTTTACTGTTTCCGCTTGTAACGGACCAATCGCAAGGATTAGCCACCGAAAGACCGGAACGCGGGGAGCCGGTGTACTCATAGCCCCCAAACCTCTATTATCTGGGCAGCATGGTCGGCACTGTTCACTTTTTCTATCACATGCGCAATTTTCCCCTTTTCATCTATCAGGAAGGTAGTGCGCAGAATTCCCCAATATTCGTTGCCCATGAATTTTTTCCATGCCCAAACACCGTATGCCTTGGCAATTTCAGATTCAGTATCTACCAGCAAAGTGAAAGGCAGAGAGAATTTTGCCTCAAATTTCTTGTGGCTCTTCGCATCGTCCGGGCTAATTCCCAACACCGTCACGCCCTTTTCTTTCAGCACTGCAAAATTATCGCGTAGGTTACACGCCTGCTTGGTACAGGTCGAAGTGTTGTCTTTCGGGTAAAAGTAGAGTGCTACTTTCTGCCCCTTATAGTCTTTGAGTGAGTGTTTTTGTCCGTTCTGGTCTATGGCAGTAAAGGCTGGTGCCTTCTCTTTAGCTTGTATTAGCATACTGTTTTTATTGTCGTATGGCGCAAAGGTACCAACCGCAGAACTTCACAAAAATGATATTGGTTATATCCCTATCAGGCCACCAATTGTGCAAAAAGCACTTCTAGTTTCTTGTCCGGATCACTACAGAACCCCGGGTGCACTTTAGACGCCTGCACCACCGTGCTGCGCGTTGCTGTCAGCCACCTGAACCGCTCTGCGGGGGGCAATTTACCTATTGTTCCACCATCTTTTGCACCTGCACACACCATCCCGAACGCGGCGAGGTAGGCAGCTATTTCCTCCCGGTCGGCATCGGGGAAGAACTGCAGCCTGTCAAGATGGTTCGTGAGTTTAGCTTTCAGGAATTTCTTGCCCGCGCAATACAGTACCACACCCACGTTGATGAACTCTTCCCGCTCCACCCGTGGCACCACCCTTATTACGGCATACTCATATAAGTGCTGATCTTGCATCAATTGCTGCTTTTATGAATTTATCCGATGATTGTATCCGTTCGGTCAGGAAACGGAAGTAAGCATTTCGATGTTCGCCAGCGGTTGTGAATGGTGAGTCTTCCACCAACCACTCGTCAGGGACCAGGTCCACAATGCTGCCCACCAGTTCGGGTGTAAATATTTCCCTCATTGGCTGGTTCACTTCTTCAAGCATACCCGCGGCCGGCAACAGCACATGGTCTTTTATCATGGCAAACGGCATCGTTGCCTTTTCCTCCCAGTTTTGCCAAGAATGGTGAAAGTATAACGAAGCACCATGATCAATGAGCCACAATTCGCGGTTCCACCAAAGCATATTGGTGTTTTTGCAAGTGCGGTCCACATTCATTAGCAGGCTATCCAGCCATACGATCATAGACGCTGTTTTGGTGTCAACCTTCGTCACTGTAGGGTCGAAAGTGATAGACCCTGAAAGATAATGCACTGCAAGGTTCAGGCCGGTGCTGGCTTTCAGCAGGTCTTGTATCTCTTCATCGGGTTCTGTGCGGCCAAATGCGGCATCCAGTTGTGCAAACACGATCTCGGGCATTTTCAGTCCCGCGGCACGTGCCAGCTCGCCACCTATCAGCTCGGCTATCAGGGCCTTTCTGCCTTGGCCTGCGCCGCGAAACTTCAGCACGTACAGAAAACCGTCATCGGCTTCTGCGATTGCTGGCATAGAACCTCCCTCGCGCAGTGGCGTCACATACCTTATCACGTTCACGGTTCTTATCTCCGGCGGCATTGCTGTTATCATCTTTGTCCGGGTTCCAAGTTACCACAAAATTTGCGGCACCTCTCATTTTCATGTTCAAAAAGGCGCCCGCGTATGAAATATGGCACGATATTTTCTTTATCTTTCATAAAAATAACACGCATGCAAACAACACACTATCTAGTTCCGGCGCACACTATCGGATCAGAAACGGACATTGTATGCAAAGTTGGATGCGACTCGGTCGACGATGCATCCTATATTTTTGTTGATGCCAAGGATAGGTTGTTGGCGGTCACCGATTGGGCCACGGTAGGCGTGCTCGAAGAGGTTCGTTTTCAGTTGCGCGACGCTGCCGGTCATCCGGTACGGCGCCACGCGCGGCGGAACGACCATATTCTGATAGGACTGGGTTCCGCCATTCAGCCGTCTGCTGATCAGGACGCTTATGTGATCGAAGCACTCGAATATGATGACTATCCCGATACCGATGAGGAAACATTTGCGGTAAGACTAAAGCCGGTCGTTCAGGCCGATGGAGACACCGATACAACAACAATTGTAGTGGGTCGGCGCGGAAAGGACCTTTACGCTTCTTACCATGGGCGCAACCGCCGGCCCGATGATCATGACCTTTGGCACGGGCTAACTGCAGGCCAGTGGGAGTCGCTGATGAGTGGTTTGCTGCGCGATGAAGATGATGGCCTGATGTAGGCAGTAGGGTTATTTCTTAACCGGCGGCGCCATGATGGTGCCGCATTTTTTGCAGGTACGCTTTTCTTCGTCCGAGTAGAAACGGTTCATTACCGGGGGCAATTGAGCTACGATATCAGAAACGTGCAGGTACTCTTCATATAACTTCTCATGACAGTTTTCGCAGAACCACATAAAACCGTCCATCTCCTCCGACTTGCGCTTGATCTCTAACACCAATCCAACGGTGTCGGCACCACGTTGGGGGGAGTGTGGCGTACGGCCGGGCAACAGGAACATATCCCCTTCTTTTATCGGAATATCTACGATCTTTCCATCTTCCTGAATGCGAACAACAACGTCACCCTTTAACTGGTAGAAAAGTTCTTCCCCCTCGTTATAATGGAAGTCCTTTCGTGCATTGGGCCCGCCCACTACCATCACTATAAAGTCGTCAGCTTCCTTGTATACACATTGGTTTCCTACCGGTGGTTTCAACAGATCACGGTTCTCTTCTATCCATTTATGCAGATTGAAAGGACGTAGTACAGGCATTTGATTTTTATTTTGTTGCGGGTTACAAAACCGCGGTTATTGATTAATCGTCGATACCGGATCAACGCAGAACCTTCATTTTCACTGTCTCGATACGTGTGTTGGTTACCAGCAGTATGTCAAATTCATATCGGCCAATGAAGATGCGTTCTTTTATCTTAGGTATCGTCTCGTGTTGGGTAATGATGTATCCCGAAAGCGTTTCAGAATCATCTGTAGGGAAGTTGAAACCATACTTTTCATTAAGATAATCCAGTTCCAGTCGGCCCGAGAAGATGTACTCCATTTCGGCAATTTGTTTTTCTACAAACTGCTCTTCATCATACTCGTCGTTGATGTCGCCGAATATCTCTTCAAGCACGTCCTCCATGGTCACTATACCCGCCGTTCCTCCAAATTCGTCTACCACCCACGCTATGCTCTTACGCTCCTTAGTGAATCTGTTCATCAGGTCCACCGCACTCATAGCTTCCGGCACTGCCGTAATGCTGTGGAGTATTTCCTTGATCTGCGAAGGCCGACGGTTCATATCCAGGTGGTGCACATAACCAAGAATGTTGTCCACCGAATCGTCATAAACAATGATCTTAGAAAGTTTGGTCTCAATAAATTTTGCCCTCAGCTCTTCTACTGATGTTGTAACGTCTACTGCCTCTATCTCGTTACGCGGCACCATACACTTACGCACTTTCACGTTCACCAGATACAGTGCATTCTCAAACAATTCCTGATTTACTTCGTTCGATTCGTTTTCGTGGCCGCGCATACTCTGTTTCACAAACAATTCAAGATCCACGCGACTGAACACCTGTTTGTTCTCCTTGATGTTTACGTTGAACAGTCTTTTAAGAATAAACTCGGAAATGGATACAAAGACACCCGCGATAGGTGAGAAGATAAAGTGCATCCCCTTCATAGGAATGGCGAACACCGATAGCACAGTGTCGGCTTTATGCCTGAATATGGCTTTGGGCAGAAATTCAGCGAATATTAATATCACCAAAGTGGCGAAAACAGTATCTATGGCCAGTTTTGCATACTCGGGCAGATCCAGCCCTGTTGATGCCAGGACCGTCTCGGTAAGCTGAGAGGTGAGCGCACCATATATAACAAGTATCACGTTCACACCAACCAGCGCCGTACCAATAAACTCGGCCGGGTTGTCCATGAATTTTGCCAGAATGCGTCCTGAGTACTTGCCTTGTTTCTTTCTAAGCTCTATGTTCAGCTTGTTTGCTGAAATGAAAGCAATTTCCATTCCGGCAAAAAAGCCGATCAGCAAAATGCAGATAACTATATATAACAAAAGATGCGGTACATCCATATGGTCAAAGATAGGGGAATTTTAGATTTTGCCGGTTAATGCGGTATAAAACAAAACCGCCCGGCAAATTGTGACGGGCGGTTCTAATAAGATTTTGATTAGACTCAGTTAGTAGCCGTTATTCGCGTCTTTCAGCAAGGGCTGTTTCATGTCTTTCTCAGACACAATTGCTTTTGAAAGGTCTATGCGCCAGTCTATGTTGAGTGCTGGGTCGTTGTAAAACACACCGCCTTCAGTTGGCTTGTTGTAGAAATTGTCGCATTTGTAGAATACTTCAGCCGTGTCGCTCAGTACCGCATACCCATGAGCAAAGCCATGAGGAATAAGGAATTGCTTCTTATTGTCAGCCGACAACTCCACCCCGAACCACTGTCCGTAAGTAGGGCTTTTCTTGCGCACATCCACCACTACATCCCATATCACACCTTCCAGCACGCGTATCAGCTTTGCCTGGGGCACGGGATAGTTCTGGTAGTGAAGGCCACGCAGCACATTCTTTATCGAACGTGCCTGATTGTCCTGTACAAACGGAGTGTTATACCCTGTTTGTGCCTCCAGTTCCTTCATATTATAGCTCTCAAAGAAGTAGCCGCGGTCGTCTCCATGTACTTTCGGCTCTATGATGAGCAGTCCTTCAAGGGGTGTCTTTGTTATGATCATAATGATTCCTTTATCCTACTATTTCCAGCAGATTGTCTGCAATATAAGTCAATTCTTCGTTGGTCAACTCCGTGTGCATTGGCAGCGATATCACACAATCCTGCAGCATATTGGTCATTGGCAGGTCTGCACCGGCTGTGTTGTATGCTTTCAGCATTTCCTGCTTGTGGCAGGGCACCGGGTAGTATATCATTGACGGAATATCACGGTCGGCCAGTTTCTGGTTCACCTCATCCCTGTTCACACCATTGAGTTTCAACGTGTATTGGTG
>JBIKSN010000261.1:0-4451 GCA_044348585.1 Flavipsychrobacter sp. | reverse complement strand
ATCGGGTGTGGGTGGTTACAGAAACGACCTCATTATTCGCGGTGGCGCTCCCAACGAGAACGTTTACTACCTAGACGGAATAGAGGTTCCTGTGATCAATCACTTTGCCACGCAGGGATCGGGCGGTGGCCCTACAGGTATCATCAACATCTCGTTCATAGAAGATGTGAACCTTTATACGAGTGCATTTCCCTCCAAATTCGACAATCCGCTGTCGGGTGTGCTGCAATTGAAACAACGTAAGGCAAACCCCGACCACAGCCAGCACAACATCCGCCTGAGCGCCACCGAACTGGCATACAGCACAGATGGCCCTATTGTGAAGAATAAACTCACCTACATGGCATCGGCTCGTCGCTCCTACCTGCAATTATTGTTCAGAGCATTACAATTGCCTATTCAGCCATCATACTGGGACTTCCAATACAAGATAGACTACAAGATCAACAAGAAACTGTCATTCTACACCCTGGCTATAGGGGCTATCGATAATTTCTCCTTCATCACACCCGATAACCTCACTGCTGAGAATGTTTATACTATCCAATCAAACCCCATCATCAACCAATGGAGCTATACCAACGGATACGGACTGAAGGGCCTTGCAAAAAATGGCTACTGGAACCTCACCTTCAGCCGTAATATGCTGAATAATCAGTTGGATAAATATAAAGACAATCAGAACCCATCGGAAGCGACACGGACCCTGAGAATAAGGTCGGTAGAGGCCGAGACTAAGATGCGTTTTGACCTTAACAAGTCTTATGACCGTTGGAGCTACAGCTTTGGTGCCATGAGCCAATATGACCAGTTCACCAACGACCTCTTTACAGTGATACGTGCCGAAGCGCGCGATACAAATAACGTAGTAACCTCGCCGGCAATCACCGCCACAGGCAATACTGCCATCAACTTCTGGCGATATGGCGCTAACGGGCAAGTAGCGGCTAACTTCTTCGACAAGAAAACGAACGTGTCATTCGGGGTGAGGGTTGATGGTAACACCTTCACTACAGACGGCGCTAACCCATTCAACACTTTATCCCCTCGACTTGCCGTTTCGCAGACCATAACACCACAGCTAAAACTGAACCTTTCGGCCGGACGCTACTTCAAGATACCAACTTACACAATACTGGGCTACAAAGATGCGGCAGGAAATCTGGTGAATAAAGGAGCCCGTTACGTACAGAGCGATCACCTGGTGGGCGGCTTTGAATTTCAGCCTGAATGGCAGGGCGCGCGCTTCACACTGGAAGGCTTCTATAAAATGTACAACAACTATCCGGTATCAGCTCGCGACAGTATTTCTCTAGCCAACAAAGGAGGAGACTTCGCAGTATTCGGCAATGAGCCTGTGACATCAACGGGCAAGGGCAAAAGCTACGGAGTTGAATTCCAGTTTCAACAGAAATTAACACGCAACCTTTTCACGATTCTCTCTGTTACGATGTACAACAGCGAATTCACCAATGGCAACGGAAAATACACACCGGCATCTTGGGACAATGGCCAGCTGATATCGCTGATAGGTGGCTATAAGTTTAAGCGCAACTGGGAATTGGGAGTGAAATTCCGCTACCAGGGCGGCGCTCCCTACACGCCATACAATATGGCTGCATCGCAGGCTAACTACATGACACTGGGAACAGGCGTGCTCGATTACACTCAGTTCAACACACTGCGTCTTGATGCGTTCCATGCCATGGATTTCCGTGTCGACAAAAAATGGAACTTCAAAAAGTGGAGTTTCGACCTGTATCTTGACGTGACCAACGCATATGGCAGTATACAGCCCGGCTTCCCTAACTATACCTTCAAACGCACAGAAGACAATACGAATTTCGCCACCACCGACGGTAAGCCGCTGAACACCAATGGTAGCAATGCCGTGCCGGTATTGCTAGACGGCGGATCGGGCACAGTGATCCCTACGATAGGTTTCATCGTAGAGCTGTAATCATACTCCTGTTACAACTTAATGTGGCCTTGCAGAACTAGCGTAGTTCTAGCAGGGCCACATTTTCTATGTGGTGTGTGTGCGGGAACATATCTACAGGCTGCAGGCGAACGATCTTGTAGGCAGCATCGAGCAGTTGCAGATCGCGCGCCTGGGTTGCAGGGTTGCAGCTTACATACACCACTCTGGGAGCGCGCATTTTCAGCAACTGGTTCACCAATTTCTCTGTCATGCCTGCACGTGGTGGATCGGTGATGATGACATCAGGACGGCCATGCTCGGCAAAGAACGCATCGGTGCAGACCTTCTCCACATCGCCGGCATAGAACTTGCAGTGTGTGAGTCCATTCAGTGCGGCATTCTCCCAGGCATCTTTTATAGCGTCCTCAACTACCTCAATGCCAATGACCTTTGCCGCACCGGCCGAACAGAAAATACCGATACTGCCCGTACCGCAGTACAGGTCATACAACACTTCGTTGCCGGTGAGCCCTGCAAATTCACGGGCTACGCGATACAGCGCTTCGGCTTGTTTGGTATTGGTTTGGAAGAATGACTTCGGAGATATCTTGAAACGGAAATGCTCGAGTTGTTCTTCAATGTGGTCCTTACCCCGCCAGCAGATAACTTCCTGGTCGTGGATCGTATCGTTCACTTTACCGTTGATGGTATATTGCAACGATGTAATTCCGGGAACGTAGTCCCATATATGCTGCAACAGTGCTTCGCGTGCCTCTTTGTCCTCGTGATGGATAACGAGATTTACGAGTATCTGTCCGGTAGTGGCAACACGTATCACCACGTTGCGCAACCAGCCATACTGGGCCTTGAAATTGTAATACTCAAGTCCATGTTTTGTGGTGTACTCGCGCAATACCGACAGCAGAAGGTTGGTAGGATCTGTCTGTAAATAACAAGTGTGTATAGCCACCACCTTATCGAACAGACCCGGTGCATGGAAACCCAAGGCCGGCTCCTGCTCGAATTTCTCATCGCGTTCGGCGATCTCTTCAAATGTGCGGTAGCGACTGGTAGAGAAAGTAAATTCGAGCTTGTTGCGATAGTAGCGTTCGTTGGCACTGCCAATAATGGGTTGTATCTCGGGCAGTTGCACCTGACCAATACGGGAAAGTTGATCGGTGACCTGCTGCTGCTTGTAAATAAGTTGCTGACTATAGGGGATCATTTGCCACTTACAGCCGCCACAAACACCAAAGTGCTGACAGAACGGATCGACCCGCTGCGGAGATGGGGTGACCAGACGAGTGGCGCGCCCCTCGGCCCAGCTTTTCTTGTCTTTTATGATGACCGCATCGATCACATCGCCGGGCACTACACCAGAAACAAACAGCACCTTGCCGTCATCTAAACGGGCAATACTCTTACCCTCTGCTGCATAAGACTCTATGGTAATGCCGCTGAGCGGCGCTGCTTTCTTTTTCTTCTTTCCCAATTCTTTTCAATTAAGGCAGCGAAGATACTGGATTTACAGGCGCTGTACCATGCTGAGCGTAAGGAAAATACTAATTCGAGTTGTGCTTAGAATCAGCACCCCGCATACATCAACTCTATGATGCGCACTACCTCGCGGCCCTCTTCGGCACTGGTCATGATGGTGTGACCATTGATAAGCACATCCACAACGTTCTGTATCACCTTGTCATGATTGCTCATAGAGCCCTGGTACAGGCCATAGTCGTTCGACTTGGCAGTTATGTTTATCGGGGGCAGCTCTTCGCCTTCCAGTTGCTGATACTCTATTGTGTTGAGGTACTGCCCGCCTATCTTCACTGTACCTTTCTCGGCGAAAATGGTGATGGATCCCTCCATGTTCCTGTTGTAAGAACAGGTGGTGAAACTGAAGTTCACAATGGCACCATTACCTGCACGCATCACAAAACTACCGGTATCTTCAACTTCGGTATTGTGCCGGTGGGCATAGTTGCCCACCACACCTGTAGCCGTTTCAACAATTCCGTTCAGGTAATACAGTATATCCACAAAATGGCTGAACTGTGTGAAGAGGCATCCGCCGTCGCGTTGCTTGCTGCCGCGCCAGTCGCTACCGGCATAGTAGGCATCGCCACGGTTCCAGAAGCAGTTCACCTCTACCATGAATACCTTTCCCAATCTGCCGGAAGCAATCAATCTCTTCACTTCCTGCACAGGCGGGTTGTATCTGTTCTGCTTTACCGCGAAGATCTTCCTGTTATTGCGCTGTGCTGCGGCTATCATATTGTCGCACTCCGAAACGCTGAGCGCCATTGGCTTCTCTACCACCGCATGCATACCTGCGTCCAACACTGCTATGGTGTGCGGCTCATGCAGATAGTTGGGCGTACAAACACAAACCACATCTACACTACCGGCATGCAGCATATCCTCTATCGATGAGTAATACTGCACCCCATCGGGCAGGGTAGCTTTTACAGCATCGTCGACATCGCAAACAGCAACGAGGTGCACGTGTTCATTGTTCATGATCTGCACT
>JBIKSN010000259.1:0-4503 GCA_044348585.1 Flavipsychrobacter sp. | reverse complement strand
AACCGCGCCTGCTGCAGCAAGACCGGTAGCCACACCCGATGTAGAACCCACCAGAATGATACCCGGCAGACTGCTCTGCCATGTACCGCCCGTTACCGAGTTAGTCAATGTAACCGACTGACCCTGACAAACAACCGGACCACCAAGTATCGGGCCCGCGGCAGGGAAGATCGTCAACGTGTTCGTACGCACACAACCTGTTGTCGTGAACCTGTAGGTTATAACGGTAGTACCACCTGAAAGACCTGTATAGATACCGGTCGTTGAACCGATAGATGCTACAGTTGAAGTTCCGCTGATCCATGTACCACCAGTAGACGTTGTCTTAAGCGTGTCGGTCTTTCCTTCACACAGGAACAAAGGACCGGTGATAGCATTTGGAGTGGGATTAACCGTGATGACCCTGAGTACAGGAGAACAACCGGAGATAGAGTAGGAAATCACCGACGTACCCGGAACTATACCGGTAACCACACCGGTAACCGGATCAACCGTACCTATCAAAGGATTAGAACTCGACCATACACCACCGGGAGTAGCGTTTGAAAGCGACATTGTGAGATTTGGACAAGCCGATGCAGGACCGGTGATGGCACCCGGAGGCGTTACCACAGTAACGTTTGCAAAGGTGCGGCAACCCGTAGGCAGTTGGTAAGTAATGTTGGACGTACCACCGCTCACACCGTTCAGCACCCCGGTACCCAAACCGATAGTTGCTACAGAAGTCGTGCCGCTGGCCCAGGTGCCACCCGGAGACGTGCTGCTGAGTGTAGTAGATGTACCTGCACAAACGGTAAGTAATCCGCTGATAGCAGCCGGAGTAGGATTAACCGTCAGTGTAAGGTTGTAAGTAGTTGCACAACCGGTTGTTGAGTTCCTGATAACCAAAGTTCCGAAGAAACTTGCTGCAGGCAATGCAGCCGGCACGTTGGCTATGATCGGGCTTGCAGGCAGAGCAGCAAACGTGGGCTGCGGCACAGGACCGGCTGGCGACCATGTAAGCATGTACTGGTTAGGAGCACCTGTTGTACCTGAATAGGTATACGGAACCGGCGTCGAGATAGCAGGGTTGAAACAAACCTGATTGCTCAAGGTAAGGCTGTTAAGCGTAACCGCGTTGATTGTAAATGAGCTTGGGGTTGTTGGCGGGGTTGTGATCGTGTTCACATCCACCGCAGAAAGACCAGCCGTCGGACTACCGAATGTAGTACCTGATGTTGTTTGCGAAACAACGAAATACTGTATCACATCACCGGCAACAACACCGCCGACAAGTGAATAGTCGAAAATACAACGCCAGTTACTGATGGTAGCCGTGCTACCTGTGAGCGGTGTACCCGCAACACTTACCCATGGTCCTGTTCCTTTGCGGTAGTAAAGACGCGTCATAAGGGGGCCTGCAAGTGCTACACCACCCGGCGACTGAACAGCCACAGGAGACAGTGTATCAAAAAAGTTGTTACAGCTATTGCCATGAGCAGTATAGGTAACCTTGTTCGCCAGCTCATGAGCACCTATTGTCGGAGCGGTGGCGCTGCGGTTCACGTTATCAATGTCGGTAGTAATAGCAGGAGTAGCTATCGGCGTACCTGCTGCCAGCGGGAAGTTAGGCGCTACGATCTGCAGGTGCAGGTCGCTGCTCGAAACAAACACCGGATTAATATTCAGCGAGTTCAGGTTGTTGCCGAAGCCGGTTTGCATTGCAGCGATCGTAGTGCGCGCAATGCCACCTACAAAGCCGAGGTTACCCGACGCAGCAAAGTAATCGTTGTAGTCCATACCCGGGAAACTTGCCGCGGCTATCACTGAGTACACAGAATAACAACCACCCACCGTTTGGGTGTTAACAAAAATATTGTCCTTCAGGTTAATTGGTCCGGTTGCGGTACCACTGGCGCAGAAAGCAGCACTGGTACCCGTAGCATTCGTCTGGCTTACTGACATATTCACAGAGTTGTGGTAACAGTTGATAGTACCACCTGAGTTGTCCAGAATTCCGTGACCATTGTTGACGAGTACCGGGTTACCTACGCCTGTAACATTTGAAATGAAGTTGTTGAAAACATTCACACTACCGCCCGCGTTCACACTCAGGAAGATGCCCTCTGCGGCAGGAGATGCTCCGGCAAAAGTATTGGAAACGTTACTGATCTGATTCCCTGATATAGTAGCATTGGTTCCCACAAATGAAAGGGTGATACCGGCAGCCTGTGTAGTACCGTTGATAGTGATGTTATCTATCACATTGTTGGTGATCCTGGCATTTGAAGTATTGTTCAGGTGCACACCGGTGAAACCCAGGTTGGTCATGCTGTTACCGGTAATAATCCAGTTGTCATCCACAGCAGGAGCACCGTTACCGAATACATAAATCCCGGTCTGCGCCTGAGAGAAAGCACAGTTCTGAATCGTATTGTTGCTGTTGGCAACTGTTGCTACTGCAAACAACGCTGCAGAACCATTACCCGACGTAACCGCAATACCTATCGTTGTGCCGGACTGAAGGAAGTTGATATTCTTCAGCGTGTTGGAGGTAGCACCGAGTGTAGGGTTGTTACCAAAACGCAATACGGATGAAATGCCCGTGAACGTTGTGTTTCGGATGGTGAGATCTTTAGTCGTTCCGCCAACTGTGTTAGAACCATCTATAGTCACGTTGCTGGCACCAAACAGGTGAATGATCGCATTGTTGGCGATATTACCCTGAATAGTGGGCGTGGTAGACGCTGCAGGCTTTATCAGCACCGATGTGTAGCTCGCAGGCGCGGTAGGCGCATTCAGCACCGCCGGAGTAGCTCCTTCATTGGTACCACCGGCACCAATGGTAATGGTGATAGCACCCGTATGCGTACCGGCATTGATCGCATTGAACGCCAGACGCAGCGTGGTGTACACCGTAGGGCCGGGACCTAAGCCCGTAGCGGTAACTGTGGCCTGACCATGTGCGCTAACAACACCGAGCATTATAAGCACGCTGCACATCAGCATCTTTGCAACACCGTTCATCGATCCGATAAAACTTCTTTTCATATCAAATAATTAAAAAAATCTATATATAGTTATACAGGATAATTAGTAACTCCAAAAATAACATTTTTTTTATACCATACAATCCTTTTCCGAAAAATCGATGATTTATCAGTATCGTCGCGCTTGAGAAACAGAAAAATATTGCATTTAGTTAATAGTTGGTTTGAATTACATATGTAAATACAACACCTTCTCGTGTATGGCGTACATACAAGACAAAATGTTAGCTAAAAAGCGTTGGGGTGATAGCAGACTAACCCGTTATGCTCCTGAACCAGGTATAACGCAGGGTCATCTCGGCAAGCAAAAACACAATTGCCAGCAAGGCGAACGGGAAGAATAATTCAGAGTAGTGTTTGAAAGAGGTGATGTCCACCTTGGTCTTTTCCATCTTGTCTATGTCGTCATAAATGCTGGAAAGCGACCTGTTCCCTGTGGCGCGGAAGTATTTTCCACCCGTTTCCGCCGCCATACGCTTCATCAGCGGCTCGTCTATCTCCACAGGCACCATCTGCTTCTGTATCCCAAATGGCGTTTGCACCGGCATAGGCGCCTGCCCCATGCTGCCCACACCAATGGTGTATATGCGCACTTTAAAGGCCTTGGCTATCTCCAGCGCGGTGCTGGGGTCTATGATACCTGTATTGTTCACACCATCGGTCATCAATATCACCACTCTGCTTTTGCCCCTGGTATTGCGCAAACGGTCCACAGCAGTGGCAAGCCCCATACCTATAGAAGTGCCATCGGCAACCATGCCATTGCGTATCTGGTTCACCTGATTTTTCAGTACGCTATGATCTATGGTAATGGGACACATCGTAAAACTCTCTCCGCCAAATATCACCAGCCCCATCCTGTCGGTGGGGCGCTGGTCTATAAACTTCAGCGCCTGTGTCTTGGCAGCTTCTATACGATTAGGTTTAAAATCCTCTGCCAGCATACTGCCCGACACGTCCATGCTCAACACCATGTCTATACCCTCGCTGTCCACGTTCTCTGTGGTATTGCTGCTTTGCGGGCGCGCCAGTGCAATGATGAGACTGATCAACGCCAACACGCGCAACACAAACAAAACCGGCCTCAAACGGGCCTTCCCGCCTGCCATAACCGGATTGATACCGCCCAGCGTAGTAAGGCGCATGGCAGGATTGTCGTTCTTCTTGCTGCGCAGCTGCCACCATATCATCACAGGTATCAGCAGCAGCAACCCGAAAAACCACGGATGGGCAAACGTCATGTGCTTCCAGTCCATCAAATTCATCATACAGTCGGCTCGGTTGGGTTGGGTGTAGCAGTTACAACAGGTTTCGAATTCATTACCAGTTCTATGGCCTTGCTCATCACCATAGTATGCTCCTGAGGCAGTGGCTGTGCCTTGGCAAACTTAGCCAGATCGGCAGTGGTGAGTATGGTGCTGAGGTGCGCGTGATGCGGTTGCAGATCGCGGTGCACCTGCGCCTTATACAGCAA
>JBIKSN010000164.1:0-7154 GCA_044348585.1 Flavipsychrobacter sp. | reverse complement strand
CAGCCAGCGGGCGATAGATATGCAGCGCGAGCTGAACGCCCGCAACAGGGAGCTGAAGGAACTGCGTTGGAAATACATGGATGTGAAATCGCAACTGATGTATGTGAAGACCGAGACACAGGTGATGTCCAACGCCGAAAAAATAGGATTGAAACCGTCTTTGCTGCCGGCTTATAAGATAAAGGGAAAGTAAGTAATGAGTGCTACCGATAACATAAAGAGCGATATCCGTTTCAGGGTATATATCACGTTTACGTGTATATTCCTGTTTGGCTGCGCTGTTGTTGTGAAGGCCTTTCTGATACAGGCTAAGGAAGGCCCGCGTCTGAGGTCGATGGCACGAGAGATGCACACCCGTTTTGATACGCTGATAGCGGAGCGTGGTAACATACTGAACGAGGACGGGATATTATTGAGTTCATCTATTCCCGAGTTTGATGTGCACATTGACTTCTCTGTGATCGACTCCACGTTGTTTGAGCAAAAGATAGATACACTGTGTACTTGTCTGGCGGCGCTGTTTCCTGCAAGCGGGAAAACGTCTGAACAATTCAAAGAAGAGTTTGTGAATGCCTATGATAACAGGAATAAATATTACCTGTTGTCGCGCAAGCTGAAATACTATGAGTATGAGGCGCTGCGTAGCTTCCCTATATTCAATAAGGGTAAGGCGTATGGAGGTTTTATTGCCGAGCCTCGCGAGAAGCGTAAACTGCCATATGAGAAACTGGCACGAAGGACGATAGGTGTTTTCAGGGATAGTAATATTACCGGACTGGAAGCGAAGTACAACAAGCAACTGAAGGGTGAGAATGGCCGCAGGGTGGTGCAGAAAGCTACAGGTAGCGTGTGGGTGCCGGTGGAAGGTAGTGAGGTGGACCCGCAGAATGGTAAGGACGTGATCACCACGCTGGACATGAATGTGCAAAATGTAGCGTATCACGCGTTGCTGAGCAAGCTGCAGGAATATGAATGCCAGTACGGGACCTGTATAGTGATGGAAGTTGCTACCGGAAAGATCAGGACATTGGTGAACCTTGGAAGGCAGAAGGACGGCAGTTACGATGAGGATTTTAACTACGCTACCATACCCACCGAGCCGGGATCGACTTTTAAGCTGGCGACGCTGATATCGTTGTTGTCTGATAAGAAGATCAATGTTGATCAGACGGTGGATATACAGGGTGGAAGGAGGCAGTTTGGCAACCGTGTGATGCAGGATTCGCATCCGGACGCGCGGCTGGGTGAGATGCCGATATGGAAGGCATACGCTATATCGAGTAACGTGGGTATGGCGAAGCTGGCAGATATGCACTACCGTGACAACCCTTCGAAGTTTGTGGAACATTTGAGGAGACTGCGCCTTGACAAGCCAACAGGTATCGACCTGCTGGGTGAGCGCAGGTCATTTATCACAGATCCCAAGAGCTCGCTATGGAGCGGAACAACGTTGCCGTGGATGGCTACAGGGTATGGCGTGATGATCACTCCGTTGCACACCTGCATGATGTATAATGCGGTAGCCAACTACGGTAAAATGATGCGTCCTTATCTGGTGAGCGCCATCAGGGAGTATGGTCGTGATGTGCAGACATTTGAGCCTGAAATGCTTACCAACATATGCGACAGTGCAGCCATAGAGCAGCTTCGAAAGTGTACGCGTGCAGTGGTGACCGATGGTACAGGAAAGGGGATAGAGTCGCCATACTATACGATGGCCGGTAAAACAGGAACAGCGCAGGTGGCTGATAAGGGAATCAGGTATACAGACGGGGTTTATCAGGGTTCGTATGTAGGCTATATGCCTTTTGAGAATCCGAAGTACACGATATGTGTAGTGATACGCACCAGGGCACATTCGGCGGCCTATTATGGTGGAACTATCGCTGCCCCGGTATTCAGGATGGTTGCTGACAAGATCTTCTCTCAGAACATGGGAGCTTGGTCGGCGCCACTTGACAGCATGGCACTGACAGGTTCGTCTGTGATACCTGCAAAGGCAGCTACTGCAGCTACTTATGATGTTTTGCTCGGTCGCCTTAATCGTAAACTACCTGTGGTGACTGACTACAGGAATACGATGATGCAACTGGTGACCGATTCTAACAGGCATAGCGAGGTAGTGCAAAGGCATGTATACAGAGGTGTGATGCCGGATGTGACCGGAATGAGGCTGAAGGACGCTGTATATATGCTAGAAAATTACGGATTGCGCGTGCGTGTAGTGGGTAAAGGAAGGGTGCAGACGCAATCGGTGCCAACAGGAACAAGGTTAGTTAAAGGACAAGACATAATACTGCAATTAAGTTAATGATATTACTGCGCGACATATTGATACCTATACAACCGGTGGCGGTGCACGGAGATACCTCTGTTGCTGTTTCCGGTATGTGCATCGACTCGAGAGCGGTGCAGCAAGGAGGTGTATTCGTTGCAGTAGAAGGTACAACAGTAGACGGGCACAATTTCATAGAAAAGGCGATAGGTCTGGGTGCGGCAGCAATAGTATGCCAGCGCATGCCGGAGGTGAAGGCTGCTGGTGTTGTATATGTGCTGGTTAAAAACAGTGCCGCTGCAACGGGATTGATGGCGGATGTGTTTTACGGTCAGCCATCACGCCAAGTGAAGGTGGTGGGAGTGACGGGAACCAATGGCAAGACCACAACAGCCACGTTGCTATATCAGTTATTTGAGGCGATGGGTCATAAGTGTGGCCTGTTGTCTACGGTGAAGAATCATATACACACTGAGGTGGTTCCATCAACGCACACTACCCCTGACGCTGTTTCGGTGCATGCATTGTTGAGGCGAATGGCGGATGCAGGATGTACTTATGCCTTCATGGAAGTGAGCTCGCACGCGGTGCATCAGCACAGGATAGCAGGTATTGATTTTGCAGGTGGCCTTTTTACCAATATCACGCACGACCATCTTGATTATCACAAGACGTTTGATGAGTATATAAGAGTGAAGAAGATGTTCTTTGATGGACTGCCGGATGGCGCGTTCGCTCTGACGAATATTGATGATAAGCGAGGAATGGTAATGCTGCAGAACACGGGGGCGCGCAGGTATACATACAGTTTGAAAGCCCCGGCTGATGTGAAGGGTAAAGTGCTGGAGAACAATCTGTCGGGCCTGGTGATGACGGTAGATGGGCATGAGGCTCACTTCAGAATGATAGGCACATTCAATGCCTATAATCTGCTGGCCGTTTATGGCGCGGCGAAGTTACTGGGTGAAGACCCTATGCAGATACTCGCAGTGCTGAGTGGATTGAACGGTGCACGCGGTCGTTTTGAGACATTGGTTTCGGCCAACGACAAGATACTGGGAATAGTGGACTATGCACATACACCTGATGCGTTGATCAATGTACTGGCAACTATCAACCAGTTGCGGACAAACGGCCAGCAGTTGATCACTGTGGTGGGATGCGGTGGAGACAGAGATACGACAAAGCGTCCGGTAATGGCACAGGTGGCTTGTGAACACAGTGACAAGGCGGTACTTACTTCTGATAATCCGCGCAGCGAAGACCCCGAGGCGATACTGAACGATATGGAGGCAGGATTGACAGGTGTGCAGAAGCGCAAATCTTTGCGGATAACGGACAGGCGAGAGGCAATAAAAGTGGCGTGCTCACTGGCGCAGCCGGGCGACGTGATTCTGGTGGCCGGTAAGGGGCATGAAAATTACCAAGAGATAAAAGGTGTGAAGCACCATTTTGATGACAAAGAGGTATTAACGGAAATATTCGAAACACTCAATAAATAACAGGCAGCATGCTGTACTATTTGTTTACATACCTGCGCGATACGTTCCACCTTTCGGGGGCGGGTGTGTTCAATTATATAACGTTCAGGGCTGCCATGGCGATCATTCTTTCGCTTACCATATCAATGGTGTTTGGCAAGCGCCTGATAGATTTTCTGCGCCGTAAGCAGATAGGTGAGACTGTACGCGACCTGGGTCTTGCAGGTGAGCAACAAAAGAAGGGTACACCTACAATGGGCGGCATCATTATTCTCGCGTCTATACTCATTCCTACATTGTTGTTCGCGCGTGTGCTGAATGTCTACATTCTGCTTATGATCGTTTCAACCGTGTGGTTGGGGATAGTAGGATTTCTGGATGACTACATCAAGGTGTTCAAAAAAAACAAAGAAGGACTGGCCGGTCGCTTTAAGATAATGGGGCAGATAGGCCTTGGTGTTATTGTAGGTGTGACCATGTACTACAATGAGAATGTGGTGATCAGCCGCGAGGTGACACGTGGTCAGGAAGGTGTGTATAGTGTTACGGAGAAGGCAGATGATGCCCGGTATGTGCGAAAGGATGATAAGGGGCGTGAACATACCTATGTAAAAGTGCGCACTGCTACTACCACAATCCCTTTTCTGAAATCGCACGAGTTCAGGTATGAGAAGATAGCGAGGATATTCGGAGAGAAGAATGTAGAGTGGACGACACCACTTATTTATATACTGTTTGTGATCTTCATTATCACTGCTGTGTCGAATGGTGCCAATCTTACCGACGGGATAGACGGATTGGCAACTGGTGTGTCGGCAATTATAGGTATTTGTCTGGGTGTGTTCGCATATGTGTCGGGTAACTACGTATTCGCCGGCTATCTGGGCATTATGGACATACCCAACCTTGGCGAGTTGTCGATATTCATCGGCGCGTTTGTGGGTGCCTGCGTGGGTTTCTTGTGGTACAACGCTTATCCTGCGCAGGTTTTCATGGGCGATACCGGTAGTCTGGCACTTGGGGGTATCATCGCCTCACTCGCTATCATCGTGAGGAAAGAATTGTTGATACCTATAATCTGCGGTGTTTTTCTGGTAGAGAATCTTTCCGTGATACTGCAGGTGTGGTACTTCAAGCGTACGAAGAAAAAGTATGGAGAAGGCAGGCGCATTTTTCTGATGTCGCCGCTGCACCATCATTATCAGAAGAAGGGTTATCACGAGGCAAAGATCGTAACGAGGTTCTGGATCGTGGGCATTATGCTTGCCATTATGAGTATAGTAACATTAAAGCTGCAGTAAAGAAATGAGCTCGATATCAAAACGTCTTGTCATACTCGGCGCCGCTGAAAGCGGTGTAGGGGCTGCATTGCTTGGCAAGCAGCAGGGATGGGATGTGTTTGTGAGCGACGGTGGAAAGATAAAACCAAAGTTCAGAGAGACGCTTGAAGCGAATGCTATACCGTTTGAGGAGGGATCCCATACTGAGGAGCTGGTTCTGACCGCTAATTGTTTGGTGAAGAGCCCTGGCATCAGTGATAAGACGGCCATTATGAAGAAGGTGCGGGCAGCCGGCATAGAAGTTTGCAGCGAGATCGAATTCGGATACCGGTACAAAGGCGATAGCCGTATAGTGGCTATTACAGGCAGCAATGGCAAGAGCACTACAACCATGCTCACATATACCTTGTTTAAGGACGCGGGCTATGATGTGGCACTCGTTGGAAATATAGGCTACAGTTTTGCCCGCCAGATAGCTGAGCGCCCATGCGCCTGGTATGTGATGGAGATCAGCAGCTTTCAGTTGGACGATATACACCAGTTCAGACCGGACATCGGAATACTGCTGAATATCACCCCGGATCATCTGGACAGATATGATTACAAGTTTGAGAATTATGTTGCTTCAAAGTTCCGAATCACACTCAATCAGACGAAAGACGACTACTTCATAGTAAACAAAGACGACCAAGCAATACAACAATATTTTACTACCCATTCTATTCACGCTACTACAATTTTTTTCACAATGAGCGATAACGTTACAGGCCAAGAAGGAGGATTCATCAACGACGACAATATGCGCATATTGTATGGTGGTGACTACTTTGATATGTCTATTCACGACCTGGCTATCAAAGGAAAACACAATCAATATAACAGTATGGCAGCCGGCATATCCGCCCGCATAGCAGGCATAAGGAAGGAGAAATTACGAGAGACGTTCACAAGGTTCAAGGGACTGGAGCACAGGCTGGAATATGTGGCAACCGTTCGCGGCGTTGATTTTATCAACGACAGCAAGGCTACCAACGTAAACTCGGTATGGTTCGCGCTGGAAAGTATGGACAAACCGACTATACTCATTCTGGGTGGTCAGGACAAGGGTAACGATTATGGCGAGATCATGGATCTGGTGAAGAAAAAGGTGAAGGCTATTATATGTCTGGGTGTGAATAACCAGCCGATACATGACGCCTTCGATTCTATGGTAGATACCATTATAGAAACCGCAGGCGCGGCAGAAGCAGTTCATGCGGCCTACTCTTGCGCCGAGGCCGGTGACGTAGTGCTACTGGCGCCTGCCTGCGCCAGTTTTGACAGGTTCAACAATTTTGAAGATCGGGGAGAGCAATTTAAAGAAGCAGTAAGAAGCCTTTAAGATAAATAGTAAGAAGAAGGCATAGTAAAACAATAGTCATGGCTGACGGAATGAAGCAAATACTGACAAGAACGAAGGGCGACAAAGTGATTTGGGGCGTCGTACTTGTGCTGTCCTTTATCAGCCTGCTTGCGGTTTATAGTTCCACAGGTTCTCTTGCATATCGCATGGAGAAAAACTCAGGATATTATCTGGCAAAGCAGGTGATGGTATTGGGCCTCGGTCTGCTTATTGTTTATTATGTGCACCGTATCAATTACACACGTTTTGCGAAGTGGTCGGTATATGCCTACCTGCTGTCGCTGCCATTGCTGGTATACACATTGGTCTTCGGGACAAGTCTGAACGAGGGCTCCCGTTGGATAAAGCTACCGGTCATTAATCTTACGTTCCAGACATCAGACCTTGCCAAGCTTGCATTGTTCATGTTTCTGGCACGTATGCTCACCATAAAACAGGATGTGATCAAGGATTTCAGGAAGGGTTTTATACCGGTGCTTGTGCCCATGTTGCTGACGTGCGCCTTGATCGCGCCGGCCAACCTATCCACAGCCTTGATGCTGGGTGCCACCTGCGCCATCATGTTCTTTATTGGTAGGGTTCAATTGAAACATCTTTTGTTTTTGGCGGTCGCAGGGTTCATGTGTCTGAGTGTGGTTTTTACCATCTCTAAGCTTACAGGAGTTGGTCGTGCTGCCACATGGGAGCGCAGGGTGAAGGACTTTTTTAAAGAGGAA
>JBIKSN010000090.1:0-10226 GCA_044348585.1 Flavipsychrobacter sp. | reverse complement strand
CAGGATGTGTATCAGGTGGAGCAGGCGAAGATTGCTATCGCAAATGGCGGACTCACAGGACGCGGGCCGGGTAAGAGCTTACAGAAGAACTTTCTGCCACATCCTTACTCCGATTTCATTTTCGCCATCATTATTGAGGAGTATGGATTGGTGGGTGGGACTTTTGTAGTCTTGTTGTACTTGCTGTTCCTATGGCGGAGTGTGCTGATATTCAAACGGTGTCCGTTTGCCTTCGGTGCGTTTCTGGCAGTTGGGCTCAGTGTGACACTCGTTTTCCAAGCCATGCTAAACATGGCGGTGAATGTGCATTTGGTGCCGGTTACCGGTCTTACGCTTCCGATGATCAGCATGGGTGGTTCTTCTATATGGTTCACTAGCATCGCGATAGGTATTGTATTGAGTGTGAGCAAGTATGTAGATGAAATGGAGGGTGAGCGCAAGAACGCCGCAAGGCTTGCTGCGGTAGCGGCTGCTGAGGCCGAAGCTGAAGCGGCATCAGAGGAAGTGGCGGTAGCCGCATTAAAAGGTAAGAAAACGAAATAGAACGAGCATAGATATGAGTGAAATGCGTGTCATAATTGCAGGTGGTGGTACCGGGGGGCATATATTCCCCGCGGTGGCCATTGGGCACGCGTTGCAGCGTCTGGCACCGGGCACACGCCTGTTGTTTGTGGGCGCGAAGGGCAAGATGGAAATGGAGAAGGTGCCGCGTGAGGGATTTGAAATAGTGGGACTGGATATAGCGGGGTTCAACAGAAGCAATATGTGGAAGAATATTACGCTTCCGCTGAAGTTATTAAAGAGCAGAATGCAGGCAAGGAATATTATAAAGGAGTTTGCACCTACGGCAATAGTAGGCGTAGGCGGTTATGCCAGTTTCCCAATACTGCATGCCGGACAGGCAGCGGGTATTCCTACTTTGATTCAGGAACAGAATTCGTGGGCAGGAAAGAGTAACAAGATCCTGGGTAAGAATGCAAAAGCAATATGTGTTGCCTACTCGGGAATGGAACGATTCTTCCCGGCTGCGGTGCTACAGCTGACCGGTAACCCGGTTAGAAAAGCTATAGCAGATATGAACCGCACAGCGGCTGAGGGACGTGCGAAGTTCGGACTGAAGGAAGGTCGCAAGACGGTCTTGGTTATAGGCGGTAGTCTGGGTGCCCGTTCGGTGAATGAGGCGATTGAGGCCGGTCTTGCCAACATTGTAAGCGAGCAAGTGCAGTTGCTTTGGCAGACAGGTAAGCCGAACTATGAGCAAGCTTGCGCGGCGGCGGCGATGTTTGGTGACAAGGTAGTTGTACGCGATTTTATTGCAGAGATGGATTATGCCTACGCTGCTGCCGATGTTGTGATATCCAGGGCCGGCGCACTGGCGATAGCGGAACTATGTATAGCCGGCAAGCCGGTAATATTTGTACCCTATCCGCATGCAGCCGAGAATCATCAGGAAAGTAATGCGATGGCATTGGTGAACAACAAAGCAGCGTGGATGGTGAAAGACAATGATGTAAACAGCGCACTTGTGGGAAGGTTGAAAGATCTGATGAAAGACAGCGCTGTGCAACAGGAAATGACAGAGAATCTGAAGAGAATGGCGGTGACGGACGCCGACGAACGTATTGCTGCCAGAGTTTTGGAAATAGCTAAAGCTAACAGATAGAAAGAAGTAGAAAATGGATGTAAGGAACATCAGGAACGCTTATTTTGTGGGTATCGGTGGCATCGGTATGAGCGCGCTCGCGAGGTTCTTTATGGGCCGCGGTGCTACTGTTTGCGGATATGACCGCACGGAGACGGACCTTACACGCCGCCTTGCTGCTGAAGGCATGCAGATACATTATTCTGATGATATAGCATTGCTGCGCAAAGACGCTGACCTCGTTATTTATACACCTGCCATCCCTAAAGATCATTCAGAATTGAATTGGTATAGGGATAATAATTATCCGGTTTACAAACGCAGTGATGTACTGAAGTGGATCACCGAAGCAATGTATGCAGTAACTGTAGCAGGTACACACGGAAAGACCACTATATCTACTACTATCGCTTATTTGTTACGTGAGACGGGCTATGGCTGTAACGCATTTCTGGGTGGTATCTCAGTAAATTATGATAGCAATTACTGGAGTAGTGTAAATGATACTGCCGTGATAGAGGCAGATGAGTATGACCGTAGCTTCCTGAAATTGAGTCCCGATCTGGCAGTGCTTACCTCTATCGATCCCGATCATCTGGATATCTACGGAACAGCAGCGGAAATGGAGGAGGCTTTCATTTCTTACACGAAGAACATTAAGCCGGGTGGTACACTGCTGGTGAAACATGGTCTGCACAGGGCTGCCGAATTGAAGGGTCCTAAAACGGTTACTTACAGCCTGCAGAACGATGCAGCAGATATTTATGCCGACAACATAAGGCTGAATAACGGAGGATACATTTTTGATGTAGTAGCTGCCGGCTGGAAGTTGGAGAACATCGTGCTGAACATCGGCGGTATGCATAACGTGGAGAATTCAGTTGCCGCGATAGCTGTTACGCAGATGTTGGGTATTGACGGAGATAAAGTCCGTGAGGCGCTGGCACAGTTCAAAGGTATCAAGCGCAGATTCGAGTACCTCGTGCGCACGGATAAGATGGTGTATATTGATGACTATGCGCACCATCCCGAAGAACTTGCCGCGCTGATAAAGAGCGCCAAGCGATTGTTCCCCGGCCGCAGGTGTGTAGTTGCATTTCAGCCGCACCTCTTCAGCCGTACCAGAGATCTGGCCGATGGTTTTGCGCGCAGTTTAGACCTCGCGGATGAGGTGATATTGCTGGACATTTATCCGGCGCGTGAATTACCTATGGAAGGGGTTACGTCTGACACCATTACGTCGAGAATGTGCAATTCGGCACATACAATTTTGTCGAAGGAAGGATTGCTTGAGTTTGTAAAAGTAGCGCCACTCGATCTGTTTATTACGGCAGGTGCGGGCGACATAGATAAATTGACAGGATCGATAAAACAAATTTTAGAGAATAGATAAGTGGCAGAGAAGCGTAAAATATCAGTGCGGAAGATCCTCCAGTTGCTACTCACTATTGTGGGTGCAACGGGCTGTGTCATCGCCATGGTAAGCGCTTCTACAATGGAAGGGGAAAAGCCGTTGAGTAAGTTACCGTTGGTGAGTATAAGTAACGACAGAAAGTATCATTCTCTGGAACAGAAGAAGATAATGGACCTCGCTATTCATAAGCGAAATATAGACATAGTGCACACACCTGTGTCGAAGCTTGATGTGCGTGGTATAGAGCGGGCTATAGAGACTGATCCGTGGGTGCAGAATGCGCAGGTGTATATCGACATCGAAAGGGTGATGCACATCGAAGTGACAAGGCGTGTGCCTGTTGCCCGTTTGTTCAGAGCTGATGGTGTGAGTTATTACATCGACAGCACGTTGCACACGATGCCGTTATCTGACGATTATACATACTATACAAACGTAGTAACTAACGTACCTGACCTTGGAGATGATAGCGCGGGAGTCGGATTGAAAAAGCAGATCGTCAGGTTGGCCCGTTTCATTAATACCGACAGTTTCTGGAGCGCGCAAGTGTCACAGATAGCTATTGATTCGGCAGGTATGTTCGAATTGACGCCGGTGATCGGTGAGCAAAAGATATTGCTCGGAGATACGACTCGACTTGCCGGGAAGTTCGCGAATGTGATGGCATTCTATAAAAACGTGCTGAATAGGATTGGATGGGATAAGTATCAGACATTGGATGTTCGTTTTCAGGACCAGGTGATCGCTTCTCCTTCGCTTCCTTATAAAGGACCTGTGGATAAGGCTATCAGCAAGATGAACTGGATCACCAGTATAGAAGTGACGGAAGCGCAGAAGCGTCATGAAGATTCTATACGGGCCGAAGTGAATCATCAGGCAGCCGTAGCTGCTGCAAAGGCTGCTGCTGCCGAAAGGGCACAGAAGAAGTATGAAGAGGCTGTAGCTGCTGCGAAGGCGGCAAGAGACCGCGAGATAGAAAAGAAAAAGGCGGCGAAGCACCCCGATCCTGTGAAGGCAGGTACATCTGTAGTGGGTTCTTCAGCGAAGAATGTGCGTAAGCCTGCTCAGCAGAAGGCAGTAGATAAAGCTGCAAAGAAGGCAGTGAAGCATGTTGCACCTGAATTGAAAAGAGATCTGAAGAAAGCTGCGAAGGGCGCCAGTGGAGCGAAGAAACCGGTGAAAGCGAATGCCTCACATTCTGCTGCGAAGCCACATGCGAAGGCTGCTCCAAAGAAGCCCGCGGCTAAAACAGGCAAGAAGGATGCGAAAGGAAAAGACGCGGCGAAGAAGAAAGACAAGAACAAATCAAAAAAAGACAACAAAAATGAAAATAAGACCGGCAAGTATCTCTATCCTTCCGGGCACTAAATACTAACCGAATAAAAATATCAATGCAGTATGAGTAAGAAACAACAACCAATTATCGTAGGGCTGGACATCGGGACCACAAAGGTGGTGGCGATAGCCGGTCGGAAGAACGAGTACGGGAAGCTGGAGATACTCGGCTTTGGCCGCGCCGATTCCGAAGGCGTTAACCATGGTGTGGTCATCAATATCGAGCAATGTGTGCACTCGGTAGAGCTGGCTATTAAACGGTGTTTCGAGAACAATCCTGATCTCGTTATTACTGAGGTGTATGTGGGTATTGCGGGTAAGCATATCAAAAGCATGCAGGCCCAGGGTAGCAGGGTTCGTGCCAACGTAGATACCGAGATCAGTAAAGACGATATTGAACAACTGCTGCGCGATCAGTATAAAACGTATCTCCCAACCGGAGATCAGATTATAGATATTATCGCTCAGGACTATACCGTAGACAACATTCCGGATATCATTGATCCGGTGGGTATGAGCGGTGTTAAGATCGGAGCCAACTTCCATGTGATCACCGGAGACAGCACAGCCATTCGAAACATGAAGCGTTGTGTGGACAGGTCTAACCTGAAAACCTGCGACCTCATATTGCAGCCACTGGCTTCCGCTGCAGCCGTAATGAATGATGAGGATATGGAAGCCGGTGTAGCCATCGTGGACATCGGCGGTGGTACCACCGACATGGCTGTGTTCTGCGACGGCATACTGAAACATACCGCAGTTATCCCTTACGCTGGTGTCAATATCACTAATGATATCCTTACAGGTTTACGTGTACTGCGTTCTCAGGCTGAGCAAATGAAGGTACAGTTCGGTACTGCATTGGGTAGCGAGGCTAACCGTAATTCGTACATCACCATACCGGGTCTTCGCGGACTTCCGGCGAAGGAAGTATCTGTCGTAAATCTTGCCAATATCATTCAGGCACGAATGGAGGAGATATTGGACTATGTAATGTTCAATATCCGTCAGATAGGCCTCGAACACAGGCTGAATGGCGGTATCATTCTTACCGGAGGGGGAGCACGTCTTAAGCATATTACTCAGCTTACGGAGTATGTGACGGGTATGGGAGCCCGCATCGGTTACCCTAATGAACATCTTGCCGGTGGCTATAACGACGCTTTGATGAGCCCAATGTATTCTACTTGTATCGGACTTATTCTGCGTGGCTACTATGACTATGAAAGTGGTCGTACGGAGTTCTACGGTAACGGGGGCAACTACTTGCGTCTGTCGGTAGACCAACCGACAGTGCAGGAGATCGAAACATTTGAAGAGCCCGTTCCGGACACATCCGACGAGGTAGCAGCTAACAATAAATGGGAGAAGTTTAAAAAGCGCCAGGATACTATGAAGGAGCTCTTTGATCGTTTGCGCGGCAAGTTCATGGACCTCTTCGAAGACATAGACGATAAAGAACTGAAATAAAACATCCTAAAAAAGCATACATTAACTCACAACTAATTACACAACAAAATCACTAACCCACAAAACGAAAAGATATGATACATTTCGAGATCCCTAAGAATCAGTCATCTATCATCAAAGTGATAGGCGTAGGCGGCGGCGGAAGCAATGCTGTAAATTACATGCACAGCCTTGGCATTGAAGGCGTTGACTTCGTAGTGTGCAATACCGACTCACAGGCATTAGCACTTAGCCCTGTGGTCAACAAGATCCAGTTGGGTCCACATCTTACCCAAGGCCTTGGTGCAGGCGCAAATCCGGAGATCGGCAAGCAGTCGTGTGAGGAAAGCCTCGAGGATGTTTCTAAGATCCTGAAAGTGAATACCCGCATGGCATTCATCACAGCCGGTATGGGTGGTGGCACAGGTACCGGTGGCGCACCGGTGGTTGCCAAAATATGCCGCGAGCTTGGCATACTTACCGTAGGTATTGTTACAACACCGTTTACTTACGAAGGTCGCAAACGCATGAAGCAGGCGCAAGATGGTATCGACCGTATGCGCGATCATGTAGATACTATACTGATAATCTCAAACGATAAGCTGCGCCAGCAGTTCGGAAATCTTCCATTCACCAAGGCATTTGCCAAGGCCGATGATATACTTGCTACTGCTGCAAAATGTATCACTGATGTGATCACATCTACAGGTCAGATCAACGTTGACTTTGCGGACGTTTGCACGGTAATGAAGAACGGAGGAGTGGCAATACTCGGAAGCAGTTCTGCAAGTGGTGAGAATCGTGCGTTGCAGGCTGTTGAAGACGCACTTAACTCACCATTGCTGAATGATAGCGACATCCGTGGCGCCAAGTGGTTGTTGCTCAACATCACATCTGCTGCGGGTGAGCACGAGCATACTATGGACGAAGCGGAAGCGATACAAGCTTATGTGCAGATGCAGGCAGGCGACAATTGCGATGTGATCCTCGGTATGGGCCACGACCCTAATCTGGGCGACAAGATAGCAGTGACTGTTATTGCTACAGGCTTTAATTATCGTGAGATCAACACGGATATTCCGGCCCGCAACAGCGAGCCTGAAAAGGTTGTGGTGTCACTAGGTGAAGTGAATGCAAATGTTACCTCTCCGGTTGATGATTACATAACACCGGTACAGACTCCAGAAAGTCTCGCACCGGTTTTGGTTGAAGAGACTGTGGTTGTAGCTGAGGCTCCTGTGGTTGAGGTGGCGTTCTCCCAGGTGCTTGAAGCCCCATATGTTGCGCCTGAAGCACCTGTTTATACTCCGGAGCCTGAGTCGGCACCAGTGTTTACAGCTGTTGTTGAAGAACAGCCTCAGGAGCGTGAGAGTTTCGTACTGGAGGTAATTGAAGAGCCGGCACCGGCAGTTGTGTTTGTTGAAGAAACAACCCGTTTCGAACCTGTTTACAATGCGCCGGTTCCGCCTCGTGCTGAAGAGCCGGTACGTGAACCGGTTCGCGAGCCTGTGGTAATGAAGATAGGAGAGCGTGTACTGTCGGAAGACGAGATAGAAGAGAAAAGAAGGTTCGAAGAGCAAAAGCGTGCTTTTGAAGATAGGGCTGCCCGTCTACGCAGCCTGAGCATGAACATACGTGGCGGTAATGAGAATGGTGACGAGATAGAATCAGTTCCGGCCTATATGCGCAAGAATGTGAATATTGAAAATGCGCCCGCATCTTCCGATTCATTTTACAGTGGCTATACTGTTGGTAAAACCGGGACAAATGATCAGGTAGGTATAAATACTATCAATACTTTCCTGGACGGACGTAAGCCGGATTGATAAGCATTATAAAACCAGAGATGTTAAGGGCTATCCGAAAGGGTAGCCCTTATTTTTGTAATTAGCTGCTTATCAGTTTATTAGATGTTTACTAATTATTTAAGCTAACACATCTCCGGATTTTATCATCTAGTGATTATCGGTTTTACGCTAATAAATGGATGTGAGAGGTTGTTTTCAATGATATTGTGCAATTCTTATTTGGATAAAATAAATATTCGTATTTATTTTGTAATGTAGGTCGGTACTTGTAGATTTAGGTAATTTTTAATATAGTTTTAGGATAACCATAACTCAGTCTTATAAATAGTAGTAGTATGAAAAAAGGGTGTATTTCTCTCTTTTACACATTGTTTTTCGTGTTTATCGCACAGTTTTCCTACGCTCAGTTGGTAGGGACAAACTGTTATCTACAGGGTAGATATCTGGAGATAGGTATGAACAACAACTCTTCGTTTGGTACTTGTAGCGGCATACCACCTACGTACCACCCCCATATGTTTGGTTCAGGTATTCCTCCGGCTGGTTCCAATCTCGCAGAAGTGTATGACTGGGGCAAGGACGGCTGGGCAACCGGTACCCCTCCGTACATGGGTGATTATACGTATCCGGGTTCTCCGTTCGAAGGATGGGAGTTGCAGATAGGTGGTGGTCGTGTTCAGGCGTTTCAGAACTGCGCGGGTACAATGACTGCATCAGTTGGTGGTATGACCATGACTGGTAACCTGACATCCTACACCAATACCGGTGGGCGTGCCATAGGTACGTGGACGGGTACTGCAACTTCCGGAGGTGCTACACTGGCGATCAGGCAGGCAACGAGAATAGACACACTTGGGTCTGCAGTAGTTGTTACAACGGTATTGCGTAATACATCGGGCGTTACTGCTCCTAACGTATATTATATGAGGTCTTGCGACCCGGACAATGCACAGACATGGCCAGGTGGTGGTTTTCCTACCATCAACCGCATCGTTCACCAAAATGAGGATGCTCGTCACCGTGTATTGGTAAAAGCTTACGATCAGGTGCTGACAGAGCCTAAATCATATATGGGTCTTGGCACGAAAGACTGCCGAGCTAAATCATTCATCTATCAATCATGGTGGCTGAGTTCAACAGTTGACCTTTCCACAGTTTGGGGTGGTACCTATGGACCTCCGGGCACAGGTGCCCAGTATACATTGGGTGCATGTTTGCCGGTTAGCTGTACCCCTCAGGATATTGCGATTGGTCTGGTGTACAATATAGGCAATATTGCCGCGGGTGACAGTGCCATCGTTTCATACGCGTACATTTTTAACGGAGATGCAGTGGGTATAGATGAAGCGTTCCCTGACCCTCAGATCGTGTTGAACGGAGTTCCCCGTCCAGTGGTACCTGTACCATTCCCTAACAGGGATACCTTTGATGTGTGTGCTTATCCGGGTATGACATCACTTCCTGTAGACATCTTGAATGCAGAAGACAAGAGCTGGAGCTGGAGCAAGTGGACGTGGAGTCCCGGTGTAGGTCTTTCATCTACAACCGGTGCACATGTTACGATCACAACTACGGCCCTTCCTCCGATCATTACATACACGATCGTAGGTACAGACAGCGCACACGGTATGTCATCGTGCCTGAACAAAGTATTTTATCTGACGATCCTTACGTGTAACGGAGCGGAATCGAACAGCCCGTGTGTTGGTGATACATTGTGGCTGAACGCGCCCGGCGACTCAGTAGGGGCAACGTATCAGTGGTTTGGTCCGGCACCGTCTACGACTATATTTGCGACAACGCAGAAAGCATTTATTTTCCCTGCTACAGCAGCACACAACGGTACGTTCTCGGTGATCAAGACGAAGGCCGGAGTGCCGGATACGTCAATAACGATAGTGACGATACGTCACAAACCAACGGTTTGGGCATCGAGCAACTCACCGTTATGTCTTGGTACGGGCAATACGTTGTTACTGACAACAGTGGTGGACTCACCGGGTGTAACGTATAGCTGGTCGAAGGTTCCGCCGTCGTTCTCATCAACATTAGCGAACCCGACGATCCCAAGCTTCGCATTGTCAGATACCGGTATTTACCGGGTGATCGTGACATCTGTGTTCGGCTGTAAGGATACAGACCAGACATTGGTGACACTGGTGCCTCCACCTGCGCCACCAACAGTAGTTGCGGTGACGCCATACTGCCAGAACGATGTGTTTGTGCCGTTTACGATAACAGGAGTAGTACCCGGAGGTATAGTGTTGTGGTACCCATCAGCAACAGGCGGAGTAGGTTCTGCAGTGACACCAACAGTGAACACGTCAATAGCAGGAGTGAACAAATTCTACTTCAGCCAGAAGGTGGGTAGTTGCGAAGGCTTGCGCGATTCAATAACCGTAGTGGTGAACCCACTGCCGGCACCGATAGTAGGCCCGTCAGAACTGTGTCAGTACTTCAGCATCACGAAGACGAACCCGACACCGGGCGGTGTATGGAGCAGCAGCAACCCATCTATCGCATCAATAGGTGTGGCTACGGGTGTAGTGAACGGCCTGCTGGGCGGAACAGTGACGAT
>JBIKSN010000035.1:0-17466 GCA_044348585.1 Flavipsychrobacter sp. | reverse complement strand
CTACCCCGAAGACTTCAGGGCGGTGATGCAACAGCACACCGATAAAGACCTGACGTGGTTCTTTGATACCATCCTCAATACCGACCGCCCTATCGATTACCGATTTGGTAAGGTCCACAAGGCAGGCGACAAAACAGAAGTGACCATTGTAAACAGGACAGGCATAACGGCACCGGTGAAGATCAACGCCGTAAATGCCGCCGACAGTGTTACCGCAACCGTTTGGACAGAACCATTTGCACACAAGACCATCACCACCATTCCTTCTGAAAACTGGACACGTCTGTGTATAGATGATATTGTACCCGACGCGCGCACCGCCAACAACGAATACCGCAGACATGCGTTGTTCCACCGTTATGGGCTGGCACTAAAACCTGTCTTGGGTCTCAATCGTTCTTTCAAAGACAAGATCTTCATAGCTCCTGCCTTGGGGCAGAATTCCTATGATGGAGTGATGGCGGGTCTGCTGCTGCACAACCTCACAGTTCCCGAAAATCGCTTTGCCTATGCCATTGCACCCATGTTCTCGTTTAACACCGGCACATATGCGGGAGCTGCATCTGTAGGTTACTCATTCTACCCGCGCAAGACCTTCAGTTCCGTTATGGTGCTGGTCGACGCCAAGACCTTCCACGGCAACAGTACTGATGTGAACCTGAAAGACCCCATTTACACGCGCTTCACCAAGGTAGCCCCATCAGTTTCGTTCACCTTCAAAGAGCGGAACCCGATGAGCAACGTCACCCGCAACCTGACGTTAAAGCAGTACAACATCTCGGAAGAAACGATCAACTTCGGGTCCGACAGCTTATCGACCCCCATTTTAGAAAGTGCACAAAACATGTACGCAAGCTTGCGCTACAGTCACCGTAACGACCGATTATACAATCCGTTCAGCTATGCGGTACAAGGACATGGCAATGCCGATTTTGCCAAGATCAGCGCCGAGGGCAATCTGCGGATAGACTACTATGCCAGGAAAAAAGCACTGTATGTGCGCGGTTACATCGGCAAGTTCTTCGGAATAAACGACAACCCGGCCATCACACAACGCTACTTGCTGAACGCAAGCTATAGCGGCATCAACGATTATCTGTACGATGGCACCTACCGTGCACGCATGCTGCAGGATGGCTTTCAGGGGCAGCAGGTATCTCCCAACCACGAGGGGGGCTTCAAAGTACCTATCTACAATGGCGCCTATCGCACCGACAACTGGTTGGCAGCGTTGAATCTGAAGACAGATCTCCCCAAGATAGGACTACCCATTCGTCTGTTCCTTGACGCCGGCCTCATGCCCAACCCAAATCCCGGCTTCAAGAATGTAAAGGCAACACAATTCTTCTACGACGGTGGTATAGAGGTATACTTGTCGAAGGAAGTGGCATTCTACTTCCCGCTCATTATGAGCGACAATTTCCGCAACAGCCTCAGCAGTACTTTCGGCAACAAGAACGTCTTTGTCCGCAGCATTTCATTCACGCTGGAACTGCACAACATCAACTGGTTGCGTACACCTGCAAGACTCATAAAAACTGTATCCGGGATGTAAAAACGTTTAAACTCTGTCAGCCACAAGGGCATTCAAATACGGTATGGCATTCCGCATACGACTGCCATACCAGCTGAACATCTCACCGTCTACCAGCAGCACTTCCGCACCGGGTAATGCAGCATTGATCTCAGCAATGTGCTTGTCTTTGAACGGAAACGGTTCCGATGAAAGCAACACAAGATCAGGTTGCAATGCTGCTAACTGAACAAGGCTTACCTCAGGGTATCGTGCAAGGTGTCCGCACACATTCAGCCACCCCATTCTGGTGATCACATCGCTGATAAACGTATCGCCACCGGCACACATCCAGGGATCTTTCCAGATATAGTACGCCACCCTTCGCTGCTGTGAAGCTGTAGGCAAACCGGTAAAACCATCCGCGACCTCACGGATCAATTCATTTGCATTTGCTTCGCGTCCGGTAATGATGCCGACCTGCTGTATCATTTGCAAGGCGTGGTCCACGGTTGTGATGTCGCTTATCCAGACAGGATAAACCGATGCCAGCTCTTCTATCTGTTCTTTGGTATTCTCTTCTTTATTGGCAATGATCAGATCTGGTTGCAGCTCATCAATTATATGACGGTGCACTGTCTTGGTTCCACCCACACGCCGCTTACCGCGAAACCATGGCTCGGGATGTATGCAGAACTTAGTGATACCCACCACCTCATCACCCAGGCCCAGGTCATACAAAAGTTCGGTCTGGGATGGCACCAACGACACTATTCGTTTCGGAACATCCGGCAACATAACCTGCCGCCCCGTCATATCTGTTATCATTCTGCTCATTGCCTGCAAATGCGATAAGTTTACAGATCACCTTTTACCGGGCGCAAAACAATAGTCTCAGTTACCGCGCGTGACGACAAATTAAATGCAGCCCAAATAGTGTCGGCAATATCATAGGCTTCCATGATGCGCTCTGCCGGTACTCCGCTTCCCTCCCACGATGGCGACCACACCGCCCCGGGGCAGATGGCTGTAACTTTGATACCCGGTTCTCTAAGCTCTTCACGCAGGTTATCGGTGAACCCAAGCAGCGCGTATTTTGATATGCTGTACGACCCACCGCCGGGGTATGCTTTAAGGCTTGCAACCGAGCACATATTGAAGATATGTCCGCCGGCACCCATCATTGAGAGCAGCGACCTTGTGAGATTATAAGCACTGTACAGATTGACCTGTATCATGCGTTCCAGCTGACCATCAGGCTCATTGCTCACATTGCCGGGCTGATACGTGCCGGCATTATTTACCAAAAGATCCACCCTCGGAAACGCACTTTTCACCTCCGCCGCTAGGGTATCAGTTCCCTCTTTAGTTCCCAGGTCGGCATTAACTACAATGATCTCGGCCCCGGGATACTGCTGCTTCCAGGCAGCCACCGCTGCTGCCAGCTTATCCGCCGACCGTGCACACACAGCCACAGATAGCCCTTTAGAGATCAGCATCCCGGCGATTGCCTGTCCTATTCCCTGAGACGCCCCTGTAACTACCGCATACTTCATAATGTAGATTGAGTATTAGGCATGTAAATTACAACCCCTACCGCATATAAACGTCAAATGCCCCAAAGCGGGGCACTTGACGTTTACGTGATATACCTATGGCAACTACCTTCTTGAAGGCTGCCTGTTATTATCACTCTGCTGACGGAGGCCGCCCGGTTGAGGCTGGTTCTGCGGCTGCGGATTTGAAGGCCTGAAAGTCTCCTGCCTTGGCGGTTGCTGTGGCTGATACTGCGGGCGGTTATCCATGCGGTTGTCATACCTTGATGGCTGCATACTGCGTCTGTCATCCCGGCGATCTTCAAATCTATTACCCCTATCCTGATTCATATCGCGCTGAGGTTGAGGCTGTACCTGTGGCGTAGGCTGAGGTTGAGGCTGATAGTTCTGCCTGCTGTTGTCGAACCTGCTTGGCTCGGGCCTTGTGTCATTGCGGTTGGGCTGTGGTGCATTGTCAAATCTACCCGGCTGCGGGCGGCTGTCATTCTGAGGTGCACGGTCGTTGATCCTTCCTCCGGGCTGAACATTCCTGTCATCAAAACGGCCGGGCTGAGGACGGTTGTCGTTCTGAGGAGTACGGTCGTTGAACCTTCCGTCTGGTTGATCGTTCCTGTTATCAAAACGACCGGGCTGAGGGCGATTGTCATTCTGAGGAGTGCGATCATTCAATCGGTTATTCTGATCTACTTGTCCCCTTCCGTCCTGACGGTTATCAAAACGACCGGGCTCACCACCCTGACGCACGCCGCCACGGCTATCAGGCTGTTGCCTGGTCATCTGCTGCCTGAACTCAGGCTGCCTGTCGCTACCATATTCAGCCGCGCCCTGTCCGCGTCCCACCGGACGGGGTGCCTGCATAACCTGTGACGGACGACTATTATTGATCGTTACCCTGTCCACATTGGGGCGGTAGATACTTACAGTATTGCGACCCACACCAGGTGCCCCGGGACGATTCATCTGAGACACACGATAGACCTGCACCGGCCTACCGGTAACCTGTTGTATCACCTCGGCGCGCGGGCCATAGTTATAACGTACACGGGTGTTGTTGTCCATGTAGTAGTTATTGATGATCGTGGTACGGTGTATGTAGTTCACGTTATATTGCGGTCCCCACCAATACCTGATACAATTACGCTGATACATGTAATTCGGCCCCATAAATATCCACCAGCTGTCGGGTGCATAATAGCTCATACCCACCTGCACACCGGGCCCGAGGGGAGCCCAGCCACAGTAGCCGCCTCCGAATCGCCAGGTCACCCAGGCCGGAGCCCACTCATAACCAGGTATCCACACCCAACCATAATACGGATTGAACGTCCAGCGACCGTAGTGATAAACCGCCCATCCCCATGGGTCGTCAGAAACCCATGTGTTACCATAATCGGTCATTACCCAATAGCCGCGGCTACCATAAGGACGGAAGTCACCACCTTCGTTGGGCACCCATACATTTCCATAATCGGGGTCATATATCCATTGCCCATAAGGTGCAAGGTTATCGTAGAACATCTGGTACGATACAGAAATATCCTGTGCCGTTGACTTTTTCGTTGTTCCGGCTATCATCATCACTGCCATTGCCGCGACGATAAATATCCTTTTGAAGTGTCTGTTCATATTGTGTGGTTTTAACGCTGCAATTTACAGCTACAAGTTAACCCTATTCAATCCACGCTCCAAAATCTGCCAAAGCATTGTTAATCTCTTTTTTAAGTACTAACTATTACGTTTCGGCCTGTTATCTCGGTTTATGGTCTATTGCAATTTACCGCATAAAAAAACAATTCCCCTGATGTTGTCAGGGGAATTGCTAATATAAAAGAGTAATTAATACTTATTTTTTCAGAGCAGCAGCCATTGTAACACCAATGTTCGCAGGGCTGTCCACAACATGGATACCACACTCGCGCATGATCTTCATCTTAGCAGCAGCAGTATCATCAGCGCCACCAATGATGGCACCTGCGTGACCCATACGGCGGCCCGGAGGCGCTGTCTGGCCCGCAATGAAACCTACAACCGGCTTGCGCATGTTTTCTTTCAGCCACTGTGCGGCTTCAGCTTCCATGTTACCACCGATCTCACCGATCATGATGATACCATCTGTTTCAGGATCGTTCATCAGCAGTTCCACAGCCTCGCGGGTAGTAGTTCCGATGATAGGATCACCACCGATACCGATAGCTGTAGAGATACCCATACCTGCTTTCACAGCCTGATCGGCTGCTTCATAGGTAAGCGTACCCGACTTTGAGACGATACCGATACGACCCGGCTTGAACACGAAACCAGGCATAATGCCAACTTTCGCCTCACCTGCAGTGATAACACCCGGACAGTTTGGTCCGATGAGCCTGCAACCACGGCCTTTTATATACTCACGTGCTTTAACCATGTCCTGAACAGGGATACCCTCAGTGATACAAATGATCACCTTGATTCCCGCATCAGCAGCTTCCATGATCGCGTCAGCGGCAAATGCCGGCGGCACGAAAATGATAGACACGTCTGCTCCTGCCTGATCTACAGCGTCTTTCACTGTATTGAACACCGGCCTGTCCAGGTGAGTGCTGCCACCCTTGCCCGGAGTAACGCCACCAACTACGTTGGTTCCGTATTCGATCATCTGTCCTGCATGGAAAGTACCTTCTGTACCGGTAAAGCCCTGTACTATTACTTTTGAGTTCTTATTTACTAAAACAGCCATTAACCTGATTTTTAAGAAGGTGCAAATTTAATGGAAATAAAGGAAAATAGCTATTTTGAATCTGTGTATGCAGTCAAATTTATTTTGCGACCTATACTTTGTACCTTAGCCGCATAAAACCACCCTCTTTAAGGTCGTTTCTTATTACTTCACACAACAATGAAAGTACAACTATTTATACCGTGTTTCGTGGACCAACTGTACCCGGACACAGGCATGAACATGGTAAAAGTGCTGGAAAAACTAGGCTGCCAGGTTTCCTACAACACAAAACAGACCTGTTGCGGACAGCCCGCTTTCAACGCAGGCTATCGCGAGGAAGCGCGATCGGTTGCCACTAAATTCCTGAACGACTTTAAAGAAAATACATTTATCGTTAGCCCCAGCGGTTCCTGCACCGGCTACATCCGCAACTGCTATGACAAGCTTTTTGAGAACAGCAGCGACCATAATCTCTGCAATCAGGTGCAGGGCAACACATATGAATTCACAGAATTCATCACCAAAGTTCTAAAGACCGACAAGGTGGGTGCAGTGCTGAACGGTAAGGCTACCTATCATGACGCCTGCGGCGCCCTGCGCGAATGCGGTATTAAAGAAGGTCCGCGCCGACTGTTGGCCAATGTGGAAGGACTGGAACTGGTGGAAATGGCCGAATGTGAGACCTGCTGCGGCTTTGGCGGCACATTTGCGGTAAAATACGAGCCTATATCTCTGGGTATGGCACAGGTGAAAGCGAAAAGCGCAATGGATACAGGTGCTAAATTCATCATAACTACTGATGTCTCCTGCATGATGCACATGCAAGGCTATATCGACAACAACCGCCTGCCCCTGCGCACCCTACACATTGCCGATGTGCTGGCCAGTGGCTGGTAGTTGGCTGCACTCACTTACTTATCCACATTTTCAGCACCCACTTGGGCTTTGGTAGCATTTTTCTGATTTTTGCACCATTCCGGGATCGGTTATTCCCCGTTCCCCGCATTTAATAATGGCTGAACTGCAGAATCAATACAACGAAGACAGTATCAAATCGCTCGACTGGCGCGAACACATTCGCTTGCGTCCCGGTATGTATATCGGTAAGCTGGGCGACGGTTCCAGTGTAGACGATGGTATCTATGTGTTGGTAAAAGAGGTGGTGGACAACTGTATCGATGAGTTTGCAATGGGTCAGGGCAAGCGTGTAGAGCTGACAGTTGCTGACGGACAAGTAACCGTGCGCGACTTTGGCCGTGGTATTCCGCTGGGAAAGGTGGTTGACGTAGTAAGCAAGATCAACACCGGCGCCAAGTACGATAGCAAAGCATTCCAGAAGTCGGTGGGTCTGAACGGTGTGGGTACCAAGGCCGTGAACGCGCTCAGCAAGTACTTCAAGGTATCTTCCTTCCGCGACGGCCGCACCAAGTCGGCCGAATTTGAGCGCGGAGTATTGACCAAAGAACACAAAGAGACCGACACTACCGAGAACAACGGTACGCTGGTCGTCTTCCGCCCCGATGAGACGGTATTCAAGCACTACCACTTTCTGCACGAATACCTTGAGAACCAGGTGTGGAACTACTGCTTTCTCAATGCCGGACTGTTGTTTCACTTCAATGGCCGCAACTATGTTTCCAAGAATGGTCTGCTCGATCTCCTCACCCGCAAGACCAACGCGGAGTCGCTGCGCTACCCCATCATCCACCTGAAAGGCGAGGATATAGAGGTTGCCATCACCCACAATGGCGACTATGGCGAGGATATCTACTCATTTGTGAATGGGCAGCACACTACTCAGGGCGGTACGCACCAGGCTGCATTCCGCGAGGGGTTTGTGAAGACCATCCGCGAATTCTATAAAAAGGACTATGACGCGGCCGACATCCGCCAGAGCATTTGTGCAGCTATATCGGTGCGCGTGCAGGAGCCGGTGTTCGAGTCGCAGACCAAGACCAAACTCGGTTCTCAGTACGTTTTTGAAGGCGGCCCGAGCATGAAAGCCTTCGTAGCCGACTTCCTGGGCAAGGACCTGGACAACTTCCTGCACAAGAACCCATCTGTTGCTGATGCCCTCAAAAAGCGCATTGAGCAGAGCGAGCGCGAACGCAAGGAACTTTCAGGCATCCGCAAGCTGGCCAACGAGCGCGCCAAAAAGGCCAATCTGCACAACAAAAAGCTGCGCGACTGCCGCATACACCTCAACGAAGAACCACCGGCTAAGACCCGCGACGAATACCACCAGAAACAACTGGAGTCGACCATCTTCATCACCGAGGGCGACAGTGCCAGCGGAAGCATCACCAAGAGCCGCAATGTGGAAACCCAGGCGGTATTCAGCCTCAGGGGTAAACCACTCAACTGCTACGGTCTCACCAAAAAGGTGGTGTACGAGAACGAAGAGTTCAACCTGCTGCAACACGCGCTCAATATTGAGGAAGGTATGGAAGGCCTCCGCTACAACAACATCGTTATCGCTACCGATGCCGATGTGGATGGTATGCACATCCGCCTGCTCATCATGACCTTCTTCTTGCAATTCTTCCCCGACCTCGTGCGTGGAAATCACATCTACATATTACAAACTCCTCTATTCCGTGTACGCAACAAGCAGAAAACCATTTACTGCTATACGGACGAAGAACGCCAGCGTGCCATTCACGAGATAGGCAGCCGTGCCGAGATCACCCGATTCAAAGGATTGGGTGAGATCAGCCCCGAGGAGTTTGCGCAGTTCATCGGCGACGATATCCGCAAGGACCCCGTTCTACTCAGTCAGGACGCCCAGATACAGAAACTGCTGGAATACTACATGGGCAAAAACACGCCCGACCGCCAGCTATTCATCATCAATAACCTGCGTGTAGAGAAAGACCTGGCCGAAGAATTGGGTGTAGAAGTTGGCGAAAAAGCCTGATCCGATCTTACTTATTCAGAAAGGTGGCAACCATGGTTGCCACCTTTTTTATTGCCCTATAATGTCGGATGAAACAGAACAACAAAACAAAGTAGCAATCACAAACAATTGAAAAGCAATTATTTAGAATCTAAAATTCTAACGTCAATCCATCGTATGCTAGGCGCATGCCGGGCGGTAATGCAGCCTCCACTATGCTGTGGTTGCCCAGCTGGTGACTGATATGGGTAAAGCATACATCGGGCACGCCCGTAGAGGCCCCCACATCAATTGCCTGCGCCAATGTAAAGTGTGACACATGAGGTTCGTTTCGCAATGCATTGAGCACCAATGTTTTACTACCTCGTGTCTTATCAAGCTCCTCGGGAGCTATGTAATTGGCATCTGTTATGTACGTAAAATCGCCTATACGGAAGCCCAGCACCTCCATCTTTAAATGAAGTAGTTTAATCGGTATGATCTCTAACTCATTGATAAAGAACGACTGGTAATGATTTATTGTGTGTACGTTCACCTGCGGGATACCCGGATATGTAGGGTTGGTAAAGATGTAACTGAACTCCCTTTTGATGGTCTCCTGGGTCTCAGTAGTAGCATAAATGCTGACAGGCTTACCTGTGAAAAAGTTGTACGGTCTGATGTCATCCAGACCGGCTATATGATCTTTATGACCATGTGTGTAAATTATGGCGTCCAGCTTCCGCACTCCCGCCCTTATCATCTGGTACCTGAAATCAGGACCGCTGTCTATCACAATACTGGTGGTGCCGGTGTCTATCCATACCGAACAACGCAACCTGCTGTCACGCGGATCAGCAGACGTGCAAACCGGACACGGACAACCAATAAACGGTACCCCCTGCGAAGTTCCTGTACCCAAAAAGGTCACTTTCATACTCAGATGTCCATTTGGGTTTGTACCGGGGTTCCTTCTTTAAAGTCGGTGTCAGACTTCAGTTGTTTGTACCACTTCAGCATTTCGGTGCTCAGTTCTTCCTCCTTCACCGTTATACCCTGCAGTATCTCAACCAGGGCATTAATGCGCCCCTCCACGTTGAAAAACTTGTTGATGACCACCACACGGCGTTCCTCCAGAATACAATATCCGCTGTTGAAGTTACCCTTCTCGTATCGTATGATATAGCGGGCTTCCTCGAATAGCTCCTCCAGTTTTTTTAGCGTGTTTGGTGTATATTTGAAGCTCATTAGCTTGGCTGTTTCAATGAATAAAAGTAGAAAATTCGCGGCATTTTTTGTCATCAATATTCTATTTGTGTTGTTCAGTACCCTTGTCCGCGCCCAGGTCGATGACAATCCGGAGGACGGGCTGTACCTCGAAAAACCACGCCTCATTTCTGTGGGGCTCATCGGCGGGGCCAATTTCTCCCAGATAGACGGCGACAGTTATGCGGGCTACCACCGCACAGGTGCCAACTTTGGCGGCATCGGCTATCTGCGCATCTATCGCCATGTAGCCTTCAGTTTCGAGGCGCTGTACAGCCAAAAAGGCGCCAGAAGCAACACCTACCGCTACTCTCCTGCCGATTCTATGACCATCATCGACAAATATGGCATAAAACTGAACTACGTAGAGATCCCTATGATGATCAACTACTTCGATCAGCGCAAAAGCCATTTTGGCCTGGGTGTGGCGGTGAACCGACTGCTGAACAGCACTGAAACCGTGCAAACCACACCTGCCACCACAATCAATTTCGACCAATACCCGTTCAAGAAACAGAGCTTCGATATTGTGGCCGGGGCACAACTGCACGTCTGGAAGGGACTGTTCTTCAACATACGGTTCCAGTATGCGTTGTCACCGGTGCGCACTGTGTCGCCGCCCGAACTGTCGAGGGCACAGCGCCAGTTCAGCAATCTGTGGACCGTGCGCCTCATGTACCTGTTCGGGTAACACGGTCTGATGCCAAAACCACCTATATTTGACATGCTATGCGCAAACTCGCCTACATACTTATAGCAGCCGTAGTGGCACTTGGTGCCTCAGGCAGCACTGCAACTGCACAGAGTTACTACGAAGACGAGCGCACCTTTTACGGTGGCCTTATTGCCGGTGGCAACTTCACCCAGGTAGATGGCGACAACTTTGCCGGCTACCACAAAACGGGTATCAACGTAGGTGGCATTGTATATACCAAACTCGATGAGCATGTGGCCGCCAGTATGGAGGTGCTCTATGCCCAGAAGGGCGCAAGGTCTAAAGGATACTTTACCGTGAACCAAGGTACCTTCATTACCGACTACGGCATCACGCTGAACTATGCCGAAGTGCCGATCATGCTGAACTACTTTGATAAGCGCAAAAGCCACTTCGGGGCGGGTTTCTCTTATTCCCGACTGGGTACCAGCAAGGAGTTCATCACTACGGTGCCGGCATCAAATGTGAATCTGAACGACTTCCCCTTCAAGAAAAGTGATTACAACTTTGTGCTGTCGGGCAACCTGCATTGCTGGAAAGGGCTGTTCCTCAACCTCAGGTTCCAGTATTCGGTCATCTCCATCCGCAACAACACACCGCAGAACTATTCGCGCGGCGAGCAGTACAATAATGTGTACTGCATCCGCCTGATGTACCTGTTTATGTAGGCTCGCTACACGCCCAGCAAACGCTGGCGCTGCGCCTCATACAACACCATACCTGCCGCTACCGATACATTCAGCGAGTCGAACTCGGCCGACATGGGTATGCGTATCAGTTGGTCGGCGCGTTTCAGCACATCTTTGCTGATGCCTGTGTCCTCGGCTCCCATCACCACGGCGGTGGGTATGGTCATATTGGCCTCATATACCGGCACACTACCCTTCATCTGCGTTCCCAGGATCTGAATACCGTTCAGCTTCAGAACATCAATGGCCTGCGGC
This sequence comes from Flavipsychrobacter sp., assembly GCA_044348585.1. GTDB lineage: Bacteria > Bacteroidota > Bacteroidia > Chitinophagales > Chitinophagaceae > Nemorincola. Next base: position 5,899 of record JBIKSN010000035.1, on the reverse strand, counting down.
ACCGATGGCGTGCGGCACAGCAATATCTTGCGCAGTGCCCCTGCCGATGTTTTGATGGCTTCCTCGGTAAGCGAGGCCGCGTGCGATGTAGGCAGTATCAAAGCCTGCGCGCCGCAGCATAATGCGCTGCGGGCTATGGCACCCACGTTGCGCACATCGGTAACACCGTCCAACAGCAGAAAGAGCGGTGTTTTGCCCGCCTCTACCACATGCGATATGCCCGCCTGCAGATCCACATAATGCAACAAAGAACCCCATGCCACCACACCCTGATGCTGAATACGGGTGAGCCCGTCCAGTTTTTCAACAGGCACCTGACTCACGGGTATATTGGCATCGCGGGCCAGCTTTTTTATAGTGTTGATCTCGGGCCCAGTAGCAGAGCGGAGCAGAAATATCTTTTCTATGGCCACACCCTGCTGCAGTGCTTCCAGCACAGGCTTGCGACCCGCAAGCAAGGGTAATGACGGCTGCCTCGGTTTCATGCTGTAAACCTACGATTTTTAAACCACAGCGGATAATGAACGCTTGAAGGGGTACTACCCGGTATCATTTAAATTCCCAGTTTGGCGTAGTCTCAGACTACGTCAAACTGGGAAATGAAAACCTTTATAATATTGAAAAATTTGAATGATGCAGTGACATTTTATTTACCTGAAAAAACTCCTTAATTGTTTCTGCTGCGCCAAGGTGCATCAGAAACAATTAAGGAGCATTTACAAATGTCTAAATCTTAGGAAAAGACAATTTTAATTTTCTTGATCTGCGACCATGCAAATTTTACACGTGAGAAAATCTGAGTACTGAAAAACAGCACAGGTTAATCAAGCATTTTCGCGATTTGCTAATTGGGAGAGATTAGTCTTCTGCTGATCTGCTCAGAGAATATATAACCAATCCAAATCCAATCTTATTAATAGCATCTGCAATGTTATAAACGATATCCATTGCATGAGAAGCTGCAGCCGGGTCCGGAACTATTGAAATTCCAAATAAACCACCCGGAGTACCTAAAATGTATCCAAGAGGATAAATCGCCCAGCCAACTAAAACAAACCATGCGAGTATCCGAGTAGCCTTTGCCACTTGTGCTCCTGCAGATTGAGAGAGTTTTGCAACTTCACCAAACCAAATCAAATACACAATGTAGAAATAAGCAGCACCTGAGACTGTACCCCATATCACGCTGTTGTTGCGATCAATTGTCTCTCCAAAATAACCCGTGATCAACATCACCAAAGATGCAGCGATCAACTTCCAAAGCAAACCGGTTTTAGCACCCGCTTTTTTTGTGATAAGATAAAACTCAACACACATTAACGGCACGGTTAAAATCCAATCTACATAGCGGAAAAATGTAGGGGAATCACCAGTTTCAAGATTGTAGCCCCTCATGTAATAGTAGTGAACTGCAGCAATAAATGTGATCAACCCCGAGACCAAGACCGACGTTCGCCATTTTGCCGAAGTGGTGTTTAATTCAAAAAAGAAAAAAACTGATGCGGCCATCATAGCCATCGTTCCGATAAAGAACGTAAAAGCAACATAATTGTCACTGGCAATTTTCAAATGATCCATTGAATATTTTTTTTAGGTTTTACCTACTCTTATGGCTTTTCGGTATCCGCCCCGTTTTTAAATGGTTTCAAGTCTCCATTTATTCAATAAATGTATAATAAAAACCCTGCCTCTAACCCACTATGATTAGTGGCAGCATAGCAGGATTCGAGGGCAGACTCTAAAAAAAGCGACCATTACCCAAGATTAGCAGCCAAAACGTCGTCTATACACGAGACCCTATAAAGCACACTATAAGCATATGAGTTACATGAACCGTTTTATCGCCCTATTCGTTTGCGTAATGGCCCTGCCAATTTTATTATGCGCACAAGACCCTTCTTTCAGTTCAGGCGCCGGCAGTGCGTTGCTTACCATGCCGGTAGCATCGTTCACTTGTTCTGACACACTTGTTTGTGAAGACAGTTGTGTAATGCTGATCAACACCACTTCCGGAACTACGGATAGTGCCCGCTGGAGTGTTTCGGGTGTATTGATCCCGTCTACCCTGTCCGGCATACCGCTGTGTTTTGCTTCGCCGGGGGTATATGAGGTAAGCCTGTTTGTGTATAATCCGTCAGGTGCCGACACGGCCACCATAAGCGTAACGGTAATACCTGCACCCACCCCTGTCATCACCACTATTGGCGACACGCTTGCCGTCACAAGTGCCTTTGTCACCTACAAGTGGTATCGAAACGGCAGCAGCATAGCGGGAGCCACCAACAGCAAGTACTACCCTACGCTGCCCGGCAGCTACGAAGTGAAGGTGACCGACACGAACGGATGCGGAGCGAGGTCGGAACTGTACACGGTGCTGTCTCCGTCTTCGGTGCGGGGACTGTCATCCACCTTTTCGGTGGCACCCAATCCGGCAAGCGGCCTCATTCGTTTGTATGGGCAGCTATCGGGCGCGCAAACCGGCAGTGTTCACATAAGCATTACCGATATAACAGGACGGCTGATAGCGAAACATGATGCCCACCTTGCGGTAGGACAGATAGATAAAGAGATAGACCTGAAAGGCTACCGGCCGGGGCTGTACCTGCTGCGCTATAGTTGCGATGACGGGGAAGGCGGCGTGATGCGCTTTGAAGTGGAATAATGCTGCTCCCGCCCATCAATCGAGACTGTGCAGATACAGGTCCTCTACCTTTTTGCGGGCCCATTCGGTCTTGCGCAGGAACTTGAGGCTGGAGCTGACGCTGGGGTTATCGTGAAAGCAATTGATGCGCACACGGCGGTCCATCTCTTCCCAGCCATAGGTGCTCACCAGGTGTTCCAGCATCTTTTGCAGCGTCACGCCGTGCAGCGGATTGTTCTTTTGAGTCTCGGCCATGACGTGTTATTTATAGATAGGTACATTGAGGCCTGTGTAAAAGCTGACACCATACTCGCTCTTGAAGGCAAAACCCAGCATATCGTCGCTGCCTATAAAGAAGCCGCCGGCCATCAACCCCACACCCGCTTTGAAACGATTGGAAAGCGTATTGTAGGTAAGGGGCAGACCAATGGTAACTTTCTTGTGCTCGTAGCGGGGAGTCACAGAAAACTGGTTGTAGAAGGAGTTGCCCAGGCGGTCGCGGTTGGCGAGGTTGATAAAGAAAGTGGTATTGATATAATAGTGCTTTTGCACATGGTAGTCGCCCCCAACAACGAGGCGCATGGGCATGTACAGGGCGGCGGCCTCCTGGCGGATATCGGCCTTGAAGCCACGCTTGGTTGTGTACTGGCGGATATCATCGAGGTTCTTTACCTTGTCCAGAATGCCGGGGCCGGTAACATAACCACTGCCTGCAAAGTACTCGGAAGCGTTCTTGCTTTTGTTGTAGTGAACGGTACCAATATCACACAACGCCATGGAAAAGCGTGCACGGTAGCCCACCTCTTTGGCCACCTTTTTCTTTGGCTTGCCGGTCTTGGTGCGGTCCTCCTGAGGGATGTTCTTCTCCAGCACCTCTTGTGTGGGTTTGTATTCATACACCACTCCTACGTCGGCACCTATACCATGCCCGAACTTGCCTTTGTACAACAGGCTGAAAAAGTTCTGGGATATGTTGTCGCCGGCCGAGCTGCGGGTATTGAGTATGTTGCTGGAATAGCGCAGGTCCACATTGCCCGCATAGAAAGTGTCTTTACCGGCTGTAAAGTTGACATCCATAGCCTTGCCCTCCAGGCCCACATAGGCAATGCCGCCCAGGTAGCGCACAGTGCCGCCGGCCTTTATCTTGTGCACACCATTATCGAAGAAGACGCCGCCATAAGTAAAGCCGATCTCGCTCCACAGGTGCACCGTATAGGTGAAGTCGCGCGGGGTGGCCAGTATGTTCTCGGTAGTGCGGAACTTGGGATCGTTGAAGGTGTGGAAGAGTGTCTGGTCGAACCCGCTGAACTGGTTGATGCCGCGCAAACGGGTTGAGAACGCAATGGTGTGTTTGGGGTCAACCTTTATGAGCACACCCGGCCCGGTGATGTCCACCATGGGGGCGTGCATGCTCACCTTGCTGTTGTTGGTGTAGGTGAACATGTTGTTGGACTTACCATCGCCCACGGCCACTACCAGGCCCTTGGCTACGTTGAGCGGGCCTACGTTATTGTCCACGCCCATGGAGAAGCTCATGAGGTTCAGTACCTTCTTCTCTCGGCACTCGGCAATGTTGGCCGGATTGAGGTACATGGTATTCATAGCGCCCCAGTTGCCGGTGGCCACGCCAAGGTTGTATTGCGCCATGGACGGAGCGGCAGCCAGTAAGAGAGAACCCAGTAATAGTCGTTTCATAGACGGCAGTTGTGTGAGGTTGTCGTTTGCGGGTGACAGGCCAAAAATAGTTAATAATAGGGAGGATAAACAGCAAATGCAGGGCTGCAGAGAAATAACAGGGCATTAAACCAATTGGAGTAATTTTGAGACAGATATGTACGCAGCAACCACACAGATAAGAGTGCGCTATGGCGAGACCGACCAAATGGGCTATCTATACTACGGCAACTATGCCCTGTATTATGAAGTGGGCAGGGCTGAAGCGATAAGGCAACTGGGCTTTACCTACCGCCAACTGGAAGAGATGGGCGTAATGATGCCTGTGGCCGAACTGAACGCCCGCTACTTTCGCCCGGCACTGTATGACGACCTGATAACCGTGAAGACCATACTAAAGGAGCTGAACAGCGGTAGCAAGATCCAGTTCCACTCGGAGTTGTATAACGAAGCAGGTGAGCTGCTGAACAAGGGCGTGACCACCCTGGTGTTTTACGACCCCAAACAGAAGAAGACAGTAGATATGCCCCACGAATTGTATAGCAGACTTCAACCATTCTTTGAGCAATAGATCATGAGCAAAACTGTAGCATCGGTAATAACGATAGGTGACGAATTATTGATCGGTCAGACGATAGACACCAATTCGGCATGGATAGGCAAACAACTGAACGCGCTGGGCATAGACCTGAGGCGACGCGTAGCAGTGGGCGATGACAAAAAAGCCATAACCGATGCGCTGAACGAAGAACTGGCCAATTCTCAACTGGTAATAGTAACCGGTGGCCTTGGCCCCACCGCCGACGATATAACCAAGCCGCTGCTGCTGGAGTACTTTGGCGGCAAGATGGTAGTGAACGAGCGAGTATTAGATCACGTACGGGAACTGTTCACAAAACGTAACCGCCCTTTTCTGGAACGGAACGTAAAGCAGGCCGAAGTGCCTGAGACCTGTACCGTACTCTTTAACCGGATGGGCACGGCACCGGGCATGTGGTTTGAAAGGGACGAACGTGTGGTGATATCGCTACCGGGTGTACCGTTTGAGATGATCAGCATAATGCTGGAAGAAGCATTGCCACGGATCAAGGAGCGATTCACGGGCGATGCCATTGTGCATCTGTCGGTTGTGACTGCGGGTGAGGGCGAGAGTTTTATCGCTGATAAGATACAGGATCTGGAGGAGGCACTGCCTGCCCACATAAAACTGGCGTACTTACCGGGCGCAGGCATGGTGAAGCTGCGCCTTACAGGGCACGGCACGGACGAGGCAGCGCTGACTGAGGAAATGAGACCGCACCAGATGGCAATAGCTAACCGTTTGGAGGATATCGTGATATCGCTGAAAGATGAACCGATGGAAGCGATACTGCACCGATGGTTTACGCGTATTGGGAAAACCCTGGCACTGGCCGAAAGCTGCACAGGCGGCTATATGGCGCACCTGCTCACGCAGGTGTCGGGCTCATCGAAGTACTTCAGGGGCGGCATTGTGGTGTACCAGACCGAGGTGAAACTGGATGTGCTGGGTGTGAGCAAAGATATCGTTGCTGCCAACGGAGTAGTAAGCGAGGCCACCGCGGT
>JBIKSN010000258.1:0-4575 GCA_044348585.1 Flavipsychrobacter sp. | reverse complement strand
ATTGCAGGAAATTGCCCGCATGCACTGATTTTTAAGACAAAATGTACAACAGATCTTATGTACGAGGATGATAAAGAGATGAGTCAGGATAGTGAAAACCGTTTCATCCGTGTTTCGGCAATCGGTTTGGTATTGGTCATTGCGCTCATTTGCGTTTCAGACATCCAGACTTTCCTACTGGTAATGCACACAGGCTGGGATGGCAGCGCCGGTAGCATCCTAAGCCCTCAAGAGGCCAGGGTCTTCTACTGCTGTTGCAGCCTTGCCGATGGGATATTATTGTTGATTGCCGTTTTCTTTATGACAAGAAACAGCCTAAAAATGGTACTTTTAACGTTTCTGGCTTTCCTGCTGGTACAAGCTGCCGCCGGCGTTATAAAATACGCGCTCACTGACGGACGGGAGCACCGGATGGAACATAACCAGGTTTTAAGCAAATGAAAAATACATGAAGAATTCCTACGTTATCCAGTTCGTTACTTATACCGTGATCCTGTTCCTGGTCAATCAATTCGCTTTATTCAGGGAAAGGACAGTTACCTACAACCTTGGCACAGCCGCTGCAGCAGGAATACTATACATTTCAGGCCTCTACCTCATCACCCGCTACCTCAACCGCAAAAGGGCATCGAAATAGTGTCATTTAGTTTTTCCCGATTGTAAAACCGCATTTTCCCGATTGTAAAAGCCTTGCCGGGACCGCCCATCTACATTTGTGTCAAAATCAGAAACAAATGAGATCATACTACCTTCCCGCAGCCGCATTACTGACCCTGGCGGCATCTGTTACATCATGTAAAAAAGATAAGAATACAGACCCGGACGTAAAACCATACACCGTTCCCACCACCTACAATTTCGGTAACGCCAACTATACCAAGGCTACTCAGCGCATTAAAATGGCGGTGGAACTGGACACCTACCTGAAAACAGCCAACGCAGGCAGCACACTCGTTGCGCTGGACCAGACCAAGGCAAACAATCTTTGGAACAATACGAACAGCCCCTATTCTGATGCGTCATTGAACACGTCGGGCATCAACATTACCACCCCTATGTCTGATGCAGCCCTTTATAAATCATATGTCGACAGTTCCATAATATACAACAATGGCACCACGGCCACTCAGGGTACCGGCGGCTTCGTTCCCCGTGGCACCAATAAGATCATCGTGGGCCCACGCGGACTGGAATACAGTCAGGCATATACAAAAGGCGTAATGGGTAGCCTTTTCTTCAAAGAAGCAATGCGCCTGCTGGCATCGGTTAAAGCGATGGACCCCAAAGACACCGCTACAGCTCAGGCAGCCTGGGATGAGGCATTCGGTTATCTGGCTGTTCCGGCAAACTACGACACATCAATAACCTACACAAGTACTATGGCTGACCGCCCACAACTGTGGGGAGGATACCTGGCTGAGCGTGGCAAGTCAATAAAAGCCGGTGGTACGCTATTTGCCGCATTCCTGAAAGGCCGCGCCGCTATAGGTGCCTACGACAAAACCGTGCGCAATGCGCAGGCAGACACCATTATGGCAAAATGGGAGCAATTGGCTGCCGCAGCCGCATTGTACTACGTAACATCGCCTACAGCCTCTTCGGCAGTCGGCAATCCGGGTACACAGTTCCACGCCCTGTCCGAAGGTTTCGGCTTCATATTGGCACTGCAATATCGCTCTGCAGGTAGCAAACTTTCGGCTTCAGATCTTGCCACACTCAAAAACATAATATCAAAAGACTATTATGACCTTGTCAACCAGGCCGGGTTCACCGACCTCGTGACGGCTCAGAACATTCTCAAAAACACTTACGGTTTATAATACATCAGACTGTCAAATTCCCCTCGGCCATGATCGCTGACGGGAATTTGACAGTCATTCCGCACACAATGTTTAATTTTGCCCTGTGAATAGAAGAATAATTGCCATATTTATAGCATTTACCGTGCTGACGGGGGCATTTTACGCCTGCAACAAACCAAATGATAATACCACCCAAAACAGCGACACTTTCGACAAGGCGGCAATGCTGGCCGACTATGCCGATAATATGATCGTTCCCGGTTATAAGTCTCTGCAATCGGAACTGGCAAAACTCAAAACAGCCTCCGACGCATTTGTCAATTCCCCATCCGATGTCACACAGGCACCATTGAAAGAAGCATTCAAAAATACCTACCTGCAATACCAGCGTGTGGTTGCTTTTCAGTTCGGCCCTGCCGAGACTGCCCTGCTCGACATATATGCGAATTACGCAGGTGGCATTGACTACAGTTTCGCTACCGCCGGACAACTCACCGGATTCTCGGTTGACACTGCAACTATAGAAAGTAACATTTCATCCGGAACCTACAACCTTGCTGCTAACAGCCGCAGCATTCTCTACTCACAGGGTTTTCCTGCCTTAGGGTACCTTTACTTTTCAACGGGAGCAGCAGGCAAATTCAGCACCAATACTGCCGCACGCATTAAGTATGTAAACGATGTATTAAGCCGCCTCACCACCCTGGTTGATGGCGTTGTGGCTGCATGGCCAACCTACCGTGCAGAATTCATCGCCAACACCAAAACCAATGTAGGTAGCCCTATAGGTAACATAGTCAATCAACTTGCTTATCAATTAGATATAACAAAAGGACCTCGAATCGGATGGCCACTCGGAAAGTCGTCAAATGGCACCACTTTCCCCGACAAATGCGAGGGGTACTATGCCGGAATTTCTGCTGCCTTGGCTAAGGAAAACATAGCATCGCTAAAGAAAGTATACACCGGCAGCACCTCAGGTCGCGGACTGGCCGACTACCTGAAGGCGCTGAAAAAGGAAACACTGAATGCCGACGTACTGGCGCAGTTTGACATTACAATTTCCGCCCTGCAGCAGATAAATGACCCGATGGCGTCTTCGATCACTGCCCAACCGGCAACCGTCGACGCCGCCTATAAAGAAGTACAGAAGCTGCTGACGCTCATTAAGACAGACCTGGCATCGGCAACTGCGGTTCAGATCACTTTTACCGACAATGACGGAGACTAACAAAGTTATCGGGCAAGGCAGGTCACCCAAGGGGCTCTCTGCCCTCTTTCCCGGCGAGCTGGTCTCTATCACTCCACTTGTCTCCTTTCGTATCGCATTCGGACTACTCATGCTACTGAGCATGCTCCGTTTTATGTGGCGGGGGTGGGTTGACTCGGTCTATGTTCATCCTAAGTTCCATTTCACATATATGGGGTTCGATTGGGTTCACCCTATGGGACACACCGGCATGTGGGTGTTGTTCATTGCCCTCGCCCTCTCCACCCTGTTCATCACCCTCGGACTATTTTACCGGGCAGCCATCATCTTCTTCTTTGTCGGTTTCACCTATGTCGAATTACTCGAGGTAACCACCTACCTAAACCACTATTACTTCATCAGCCTCATCGCGTTCATCATGATATGGCTACCGGCCAACAGGCACTATTCGATTGACTCCTTTATAAATCCTAAAATAGCGGTAACTCACGTAAATTCATTCAATATCAACATTTTGCGATACCAGATGGGAATCGTTTATTTTTTTGCGGGTATCGCCAAACTTAACCCCGACTGGCTCATTGAAGCCATCCCCATGCGCATCTGGCTACCGGCAAAATCGCACCTGCCACTGGTGGGGCCGTTAATGTATGAGACTTGGGTTGCATATTTGTTCTCGTGGTTCGGCGCAGTATATGACCTGAGCATTCCCTTCCTGCTTGCCAACCGAAAAACCAGACCCTACGCCTATGTATTCGTGATTATATTTCACGTAGCTACCGCCATTTTCTTCCCCATGATCGGCGTATTCCCCTATGTAATGATGGTATGCAGTCTTATTTTCTTTTCATCTGATTTTCATAGTCTTGCACTATCATATTTACCTTTTTACAACAGACAAAAAGCAGCCATCCGCGGCATCAACTACATTTTCCCGTATCAAAAAATAGCAGGTGTTGCAGTTGCCATTTTTGTAGCACTCCAGGTACTCCTCCCGTTCCGCTACCTGCTCTACCCGGGCCACTTGTTCTGGCACGAGGAGGGATTCCGCTTCTCGTGGCGGGTGATGCTCATGGAGAAGTCGGGCCAGACATATTTTACCGTAAAAGACCCTGCAACAGGCAACCGCTCTGAAGTGAACAACGCACAATACCTCACCCCCTTTCAGGAAAAAATGATGAGTACCCAACCCGACCTTATTCTGCGATATGCGCACTACCTTGCAGCCGATTACCGGCAAAAGGGCCTGAAAGACCCGGAGGTTTACGCAGAAGTGTATGTATCGTTGAACGGCGACCGATCTAAACTATTTACTGACACCACCGTAAACCTGGCAGCACAGAACCTTAGCTGGAAACACTATAACTGGATAAAACCATACAACAAGAAATGACCCTAACTCCCCGATCTATAGTTCAATTGATATTGGCACTACTGTCGTTTACGTCCGCTCTGGCTCAGGGAGATGTATCGGGGTATGTCCGTGTTGGGAGCGAGGTGGTCACCGGTGCCAAGGTTATTATTGAGCCCGGCGGCAAGAAAGGACTGACCGATGAGAATGGC
>JBIKSN010000257.1:0-4591 GCA_044348585.1 Flavipsychrobacter sp. | reverse complement strand
TTTGTGTTGAATACCTCATTTAGTAGAATAAAAATCATATCCAAACAATTGCGGACATAACTTTCCCTAACCCACTAAAATTAGTAGCATAAATCAAGATATCTCAAAAAATGTTCTGAACGGTAGGAAATCTGTTGTGAATGGTACGAAATATGATGTGAACGGTCGAAAACGCCCCGTCGACATATGCCCATTCATGGTAAAAAGAAAGGCAACCGACCCTATTTTTGCGACATGATCACGATATACGGTATCAGCAACTGCGACACGATGCAAAAGGCCATAAAATGGCTGGAAGGGAACAACATCGCGTTCCAATACCACAACTACAAGACCGCCGGAATAGACAAGGCTACTATAGGCGCGTGGTTGAAACGCCTGCCGCTTGAAAAGGTAATAAACACAAACGGCACTACCTATAAAAAGCTGACAGATGATGAAAAGGCGGCGCTAAGCGACAAACGCAGGGCAGCTACGGTAATGATAGCTAACCCATCGGTCATCAGGCGCCCGCTGTGGGACTTTGGCAACGGCACTTACTATGCCGGCTGGAAGGAAGAGGAGGTAAAGGCTTTGGTGAAATGAAAACAGCCGGCAGGATAACTCCTGACCGGCCGTCATTCAACATGAAAAATCTTTATTACTTAGCTACAGTGAACTGAACCGCGCGGGTTCTGCCGTTCATAGTAACAGACATGATATACGCGCCTGAAGGCATGTTATCTGTTGTAAAACCGAACGACTGTGTGCCTGCCAATACGTTAGTATTTGCAACTTCTTTAACAAGTTTGCCGGTAACGTCAAGTATAGCAACTTTTATACCGCAAGCATTTTTTACATCAACTGCAACTGTTGCATATGATGAAGATGGATTCGGGAAAACAGTGATACCTGCAGAGATGATATTATTCAGATCGGGCATCACGCTTGTTACCGGAACGTAGCAAGTAGTGTCATAGTTTGCGTTGTTAGGGTCGAAATTGCACCAGCCTTTCATCCAGTTGTCAGATGAAGTATTGGTACCTGCAAATGCACCGATGTAATTCACCTTTGTAAAGAAAGCATCGCTTGCTTTGCTTGTAGTGAACTCCGGCGGCGCCAGCGGCACGTTGTAGTTCACGCCACCACCTGTTGTATCGTAATTGATAGGCATGGCAGGATTGAACGGACGTGAAGTGCTGTGCGGAGCAGAAGCATTGTAGCAAATATCTGAAGTTGACAATGGCAACAGACTTGGGTTAGCGAGATTGAACGGATTGGTAAGACGAACAGCAGATGAAGTAGACTTGTAGAAGTTCTTGTAAGTACTGTTGTAGTAGAATGACAAAGGACCATTGAACGGACTGAACGGAGAACCTGTAGTAGAGTCAGCGTTGGTGTTGGTTGGCGTCAGATTACGTGCACCATCTTTAACGTATACTGCAATTTTTGGTGTAGTTCCTGAAGGGAAGTAACCCGAACCGCCTAACAAGTTGTTACGGAACTGCAACTCATTAGAAGCGATATTTGCAGTTGTTGAACCGAACGCCGCAGATGACTCATCGATGAGCAGGCCGCAAGGGAATCCTATAACAACGCTGTTCAGGAAGCTAAGGGCGCTGCCGCGACGCATATGCACACCTGCTACATATTGGTCGTTGAAAGCAGTAGATGTAGGGCTAACCAGCGGGCCAACAAAAGTAGCATTGGAAACTATACCTGTTGTCATTTTAGCGAGGTCAACCGGGATACCGGAATAAGTACCCGAAAGGTAGCTATCGCTTTCAATAGATTTAGAACCGCTCTGGTCGGCAGCGTAAGGATCACGAACAGAAACGAGGAACTGGAGTTTACCTTTGTAGGCGTTGTCGAAATCGTAGTCATCATCCCACATACCGATAGCGACAAGGTGTTTCGCGTTCACTGTTCCTCCAAAGAACTCAAAACCATCGTCACCACCGTAAGATACCTGTATATGGTCGATCTGTGTACCGGCACCAACACCGCACAACGTGAGGCTGTTTACTTCGTTATTAGGAGAGAAAGCAATGCCACCGTATTCAATACGAACATAGTGCATTTCACCACTATTGTCGTTAGGGTCGGTACCACCGTAGAATGAACGAGGGCCGCCTTCAACCTGTGCCTGACCTGCATTCCAGTTTGTAGGTGCGTTACCACAGATAATGATTCCACCCCAGTCACCGTAGTCACGACTGCCAGCATCCTGGTTCGAAGTAAATACAATTGGATTGGTTGCAGTACCCATGGCCATGATCTTTGCACCACGCTCTATGATAAGAGCTCCCTTAGTGTCCTTATCGCCCCTGATGATAACACCCGGGTCAATTGTAAGTGTTGTTCCTGCAGTAACGTAAACGTACCCCTTCAAGAGGTATTGCTGGTCACACTTCCAAGTTGTGTTTGTCGAAATACTGTCTTTTACTTCGACAGTTGAAACGGCAGATGCTTTGCTGAGAGCTGCGAAAAGCAAGCCTGATAAGAGTAGAATCTTCTTCATGAGAATTTTATTTTGTTGTGGCAAAACTACCTGTGTCAGGTTAACAGGTTATTACCACACAATTAGCGAATTGTGACTTAAATCAGAACTTAATCTTAACACCAACGGTGTAGTAACGACCGGGATAGAAAGTCCTGAAGTCCTTATCGTTTTTGCTGCTGAACTCATTGTCGCGGTTCGAGTCCTTCATGAACCATACGCGTGAATTAAGCATGTTCTGCACACCTATATTGAGACCATAATGTTTGAAGAAAGTTTTTGACAGTGTGAAGTCGAACGACTGAAACTGCATTTCACCAAGACTTTCTCCGCCGGCGTCATTTGTGCCAATGGCATACATTCGGGGACCGGAAACATTGTACAGCAACGACCCCTGGAAACCGTTTTTCTCATTCTGATAGAACATACCGGCATTAACGATGTAAGGCGATTGCCCCTGAAGGGGTGCGTTTGTTATCGCTCCATTCACAATTGAAGTATCCACTTCAAAACGGCTCTTTGCAAGCGTGAGATTGCCTACCACAGTAAAATCTCTGAAAACGGAAGTACCCAGGAGATCATCGATCGGCGTCAGGTTCTTTCTAAGGTCGATCTCGAGACCATAACAAAAGGCCCTGTCTGCATTGATGAATGTGAATGTTCTATTGTCTCCGAAGCTGCTTGATGGTACGAGAACTTTCTGAATCGGGTCTTTGAATGACTTGTAAAAACCACCTATCTGGATCATCTCTCCCGATGAAGGATACAGCTCATACCGTATATCGTAGTTCTGTATCTGAGCCACCTTCAATGTATCGCCCTGATTATTTACTTTGTTTCTGCTGGCAGTCGTAGGGAACATAGAACCTTTATATCCTGCTAACTCATCAAAGTCGTAGTAAAATACGGGCGCCCACTCTCGAAATTCCGGGCGGTTCAATGTCTTTCCATACGCAACGCGCAGCAAGCTTCTCTCCGAAAAGTTGTAGGCAGCATTGATGGACGGAAGAAGGAACTTTGTTCTTATTGCAGGCTCAATAGTGTCTGTATTTACCACTGCCTTTATTGACTGAATGTTGTCTTCATATCGTGCGCCGCCGAGAATGCTGATATGTTGGCCAACAGGTGCCTTCACAGAAAGGAACCCTGTAACCAGCTGATTAGCTCCGTCATACTCATCGTAAAGGTTAGTACTCTCACCGATCTTGAATTTTGCGTTGCCGTCAACATTCGAGTCAGCGAATATTTCATTGATCGGCAAGTATTTCAATGATTCTCCGACCTTACCTGATTTCACGCCGTAGCCAAGTTGCCTCATCTTAAACTTTCTTGTCTTTAACTCCAGATAGTTTCCGGCTGTAACATCAAATGCATACTTGTCTGTTACCTTTATAGTTTGTGTAAACTGGTGATTGAAACTATATGTCCTCTCATTCAGCCGTGCATAAAAGCGTCCACCATTCAGGATATCAACGCCGGTTGTGATCTGTGCCTTAAAAAATGAGTCGGATTGCGTAGGGTCCTTCACATACTTAACTACCCTTCTGTTCGGTTGGTTCTTTATCAGATCTGTCAAACCTGCGGTCCAGGTATATTTGCGGGTGTCGGCCGTGTTTTTGTGTGTACCTGTCAGTTGCCCTGCATAAGTCTTCCTGTTCTCATAGGCCATTGAATATGCCTTTTCGTCTTTGTCGGCAATATTCGCTGTGTCTCTTATGGTTCTTCTGACCGTTACCGCCGTATTTCCGATCTGATTGTAAAGATTCCTGAATTCTATCTTAGAATTTCCTATTGCCACACCCAGATTCTCAACTGCACCAATTGACACTGCATTTACTGAACGTTGGTCGTCATAGTTATATACCTTGGCGACAGAATCCCAATCCTGACGTTGGATATGGAAGTTCTGGTACGTATTCGAGTAAGACGCGCCTGCAGTGTTCCCTATCTTAACCTTGCCGATCTTAACAACGTTTGCAAGTGACAGTGCCGCACGCATGTCGGGATTGGCTTTTGTCGTATTCACCACCCAGTCGTTGCCAAATGCTTTGGACCACGTACCTATGTCTGCCTTATAATTCGGATCCTTTGTAGTGATAAAATCAGGGATCA
>JBIKSN010000256.1:0-4617 GCA_044348585.1 Flavipsychrobacter sp. | reverse complement strand
CATACCGAAAGTAAGCAATGGCGACAGGTCTTGAGCAAGCAATGCCAAAACGACTAGCAGGATATTCACGGATATGATAAGCATCACTGCAGCCGTGTGTGAAAACCCGGCATCAAGCAAGTAGTAGTGAATGTGTGTACGATCGGCAAGAAGGGGGGAAACACCTCTTTTCAACCTTAGTGTGAAAACACGCAGTGCATCGAAGACGGGAAGAAATATTAATGCGGGTACAATTGACATCATGCCCTGCGATGAATGGATAAGCGTAACATTATGTGTGTTTTGCCCGGATCCGTATAGATTCAGCAGAGCTGTACATAACGTGAATATGGTTAGCCCCAGTACCATGGATCCGGTGTCACCCATATATATGCGCGCAGGTGCAACATTGTAGTATAATAGACCTGCGGTTGCGCCCAGCAAGCTAAGTGAAATTCCGGCCATGTTCTGGTCGCCCAATATGGCGAAAAGTACTGCTGCAACACTTGTGTATAAAATGGCAAGCGAGCATGCCAAACCATCAATTCCATCCATGAAATTGAACGCATTGATAAAGAACGTGCTGCCAATTATTGTCAGGACCACACTTAGGTAGTAGGGTAGTTCCCAAATGCCGGCAATTCCACAAAGAGATGTGATGCGTATATCTGCAAGCAAAACTGTGATGGTAGATGCAACCAGTTGAGCGATCAGCTTTTTTGACGGCCGCATATTCATGATGTCATCGTACACACCGGTAAAAAAGAGGATCACAGAAGCCGCCACAACGTAAAACCAATCCAGATACATGAAGAAAGATGATGCGACCATGTAGCCGGCAAAAATGCCAATGCCACCCAGGGTCGCGATCTGATCGCCGTGAAATTTTCGCACATTGTCCGGAATGTCAAATATCTTTCTTGAGCGGGTAATGAAAATGATCTTCCGTACTGCGTACAAGCTGATGACAACTGAGATAACAACAGCTGCCAGATACAACAGATATGGAGGAAGCGGGGTGGTCATGTAATGCGCAAATGTACCCTGTAGTGCCGCAATATGCAATGTCCTGTTATGACATCAGAAACTAAACGGTTACCGTATGGTATTTATTTTGTTAGATATTGTGCGGTAAAAGAATATAGGTTAAAATGAGGGTCGGCCAATGCTGTTTTAAGTCGGGTCTGCAGTTGGTGGTGGTCTATATCGTGCATGCGGTGTGCCTGTATCAGTTGCCAGCATTTTTCAGTGAGCAGGTGTAGTCGCTTTTCAGGAAGTGAATTCTGTTCTTTAAGGAATGCTTCAATAGCGCCGGCAAGGTCAGTAATGCCCGTGCCATTGGTAGCCACTGTTTTAAGCACCGGAATTTCTTTGTTCCCGTCTGCTTTTTCGTGGGTGAGTATCCTGAGGTTACGATACAACCCCTCAGCTCCATCTCGATCGGCTTTATTCACCGCGAAGATGTTGGCGATCTCCATGATACCGGCTTTAAGGGTCTGCACCTCATCGCCTGCCTCGGGTACCAGTGTCACAACAGTACAGTCGGCAAGGCCGGCTATTTCTACTTCGCTTTGTCCTACGCCAACGGTCTCCACCAGAATAAGGTCGAACGGGGCTTCCTTCACAATGTCGGTGATCTCAATGATGCGGGCATTCAGTCCGCCAAGTGCACCACGGCTTGCCAATGATCTGATGAAAATATTCGGATTGGTATAATACTCACTCATTCGGATCCGGTCGCCGAGGATAGCGCCGTAATTAAAAGGAGACGAAGGGTCTATCGCAATTACGGCGATCTTCATGTTTTTTTCAAGCCAATGAGCAAGCAGTGCATTCACGAGGGTACTTTTGCCGGCACCGGGCGGTCCGGTGATACCTATAACACGTGCGCTATGATTCCGGCGAAGCATGAGCAACAATTCTTGGGAGCCAGCAAGCTGGTTCTCAACTATGGTTATGCCACGTGCTATTGCTGCAAAACTGCCTTCGCGAATCTGCTGATATAATGTATTAATATTGCTCTGCACTAAAAACTGTTTTTCTACGTTTTAGAAGAACGAAGTGATCAAACTGTGAGCAAAAGTAGCTTTCTAAACGATAAAATGGCAGACAAATCCAACGTTGCGTTGGTTTGTATACTTGGCATGTTTGCCGGCTTTCTTTTTTCAAGGGCGGCATTGTCTATTTCAATGTTCTTATTTGGTATCAATGCCATAAGGGATGTGCCGCCCAGAGAATGGTTGCGACAAAAGTGGTGGCTGTTGGGGCTGGCCTGGGTATTAATTTTTGCCGTTTCAGGGTTATGGAGTGAAGATAAAGGGCAGTGGAATGACCATCTGCAAACAAAATTGCCATTCTTGTTACTTCCATTGGCCTTTTCCTATCAGCCGCGTTTTTCGGGACGGCAAATGAGGTTTTTCACGGTTTCAGTTGCTATGATGTTGCTGATATCAGCCGGCTATACGATATCCATATTCCTGAGTGATCCTGTATACTATATCAATGAGTACAAGGTGTCGCACATGCTGCCCACACTTCCTAAGAAGGATCACATAAGAAGCAGCATGGCTGCAGCATTGTTTGTGATCTGGTGCGTGTATGCATGGCCACAGATTACCGGAAGAAGGATGAAGCTGATCGTGGGTTTTTGCATGGCTTTGCTGGTAGTGTATATACATGTGCTCGCTGCCAAAACAGGTTTGCTATCCTTTTATCTTTTTCTTGCGGCGTGGGGCATATACCTGTCTTTCGGACGACAGAAATTATTGGGGATAGCGGTGATAGTGGCAATGCCTGTGGTGTTGTTTATTGCAATGCGCAGTTTACCCACCCTGCGCGAGCGCTTTGTGTACATTGGTTATACCATCTTCATGTACCAGCACAATGAACGAACCGATAATCTGGGCGATGTAGCGAGGTTGGTTTCCTATCAGTTGTCAGGCAAACTGATTGCGGCTCACCCGATGACAGGAGTGGGCGCCGGCGACATGAAGCAACAGATGGACGCTATGTATGAGCACTATTATCCGCAGACAGATGAACATGGGCGGCTATTACCCCACAATCAGTTTCTTGTTGTGGCACTCGGGTGTGGGGTTCCAGCTATGATTTTGTTTATTGTTTGGGTGTTTTGGCCGCTGACGAAAATACGCCGTAACAGACAGAGTTTTTTCTTTTTCATCGTGTGGTTCATACTCTTCATTCAATTGATGATCGAGCCTGTTCTTGAGGTGCAATTCGGTGTATTTGTGTACCTTTTTTTCCTGTTATTGATGCTTCAGGAATTGGGTGAGCGTGCAGAAAATAGACTCTTGCCCCCGTGAGTTTATCTTTAAGTGAGTACAAAAAAAAGAGCCGCGATATCGCGGCTCTTTTTTTATTTCTTACGAGGTTGTGCTTTGGATTTGTCTGCTTGCATTTTCTGCATTTCCTCCAGCTTCATCGCCCATTTCGATTGGGCCGGTGGTTTGTTCTTATTCTCCTGCAACTGAGCGTGAATTGCTTGCTCGTTGATGAAGTATTTCTGAATAATGAACTGCTGGGCGATACTCAGAAGGTTGGAGAAAGTGTAGTAGAAAGTAAGCGCCGCTGCCATACGGTTGAACACGCCCATAAGGATGATAGGGAAGATGTATGGCATGTATTTGAGCATAGGGTTGTTGGGGTCTTGTGGCGTCATGTTGCGGTTATACAGCGCAAGGAAAAGGCTCGATGCGGTCATGAGCAACGTGAACAGACTTACGTGATCGCCATAGAACGGTATATTGAAGCCAAAGTTCAGGATGCTATCGTAGGTAGACAGGTCATCGGCCCACAGGAAGCTCTTCTGACGGAACTCTATGAAAGATGGGAAGATGTAGTATATCGAGAGAAGTATAGGCAGCTGGAACAACATAGGCAAACATCCACCCAAAGGGTTTACGCCGGCAGAGCGGAAAAGTTTCATTTGCTCCATGCCGAACTTCTGCTGGTCATCGCCACATTTCTCACGCAGTTCGTCCAATTCCGGTTTCAGCACGCGCATTTTAGCACTTGACAGATAACTCTTATAGGTAAAGAACGATAGTATGAGCCTGATGAATATGGTCATCAGTAGGATGATAACCGCGTAGTTGCTCACAAACCCTGCAAGGAAGTAGAAGATGGGTATAATGGCAAACTGATTGATGTACTTTACGAACGCCATTACACCGACACCCAGCGGAACCATCTCGTCCAGGTCGATCTTGTATGACTTGAGGGTCTTGTAATCGTTGGGACCTATGTACCACTTCATAGAAGCGGTGTTGACGTTCCCGGCTGGTTTCATAGGAAGCATCATTGTTGCGGTGTTGTATGCAACTATGTCTTTGCTTTCATTTTTGTACCAGAACTTCGAGTCCATTTTACTGAAGCCTTCATCTGCTATAAGTGCGGTGCTAAAGTATTGTTTGCGCAATCCCAGCCAATGCGGTGCGTTACTTTTGTTGTCAATGGTTTTTTCTTCTGCGGCAACTGTGAAATAGTCATGGTCTTCGTCTTTATTGCGGTAGTAGACCTGAGTATTCATGCGCTCGTTCGCGAGATCTTTCTCAGTTGGCAGCAATGACGTGTTCCAGGTGAGCGGCAGCGATGAAGCTTGAATACCCGTAAGTACCA
>JBIKSN010000255.1:0-4620 GCA_044348585.1 Flavipsychrobacter sp. | reverse complement strand
TACTTGCAAAATGAGATTTTCACATTCTTTTTGCAAATAGAAATGGAGTTCAAAACTAATTCGTTAATTCAACCAATCATAGGAAAAAATCATTAAAAGGATGTTAATGCACCTAAATATAAAAATTAATTAATTATTTTTATAAAGTTGTAGTATATATAATAATCTTAACTAATTGACTTTCATTATTTTAAGTTCCAGTACAATTAAATTACTTATTTAAAACTCAGACACTACAAACAGACAGAATAAATCGACCGGAATAAAATCAAAACTGTCACCCTTTAACCACGTCGCAAATCCATGGCAATCACGGGTAAATGTAAAATTTCTGCATGCATTTCGAAACGAATCAAGTTATATCATTTTAAATATTTAGAAATAGATATTACCCTCACAACAAAAAATGACACATTATATTGAAATGCAGCACTCTACAAATTAACTTTTGCATATTTAATTAGTTAAAGAGAATATCCAAACACAAATAAATAAATAACATGCAAGTGATTAAAACAAGCATAATAGAAATACTATTATTGCTCCTTATAGGGAAATGGTACGCTTAATTGCCCCGAAGTTCGGCACCTAAAAAAGATTGGAACACTCAACAAACGCCCCCTGATGAACTTTAAAGGATAAGGGCAAATACAGCGAAGCCATATTTGCCCTTTTCAAGTAGTTCCATCTGGATTCGAACCAGAACAAACAGAACCAAAATCTGTTGTGCTACCGTTACACCATGGAACTAAATGGTATCCGGTTGGGGTTGCAAATGTAGAATTGCTTTCTAAAAAAAACAAGATTTTTTTAGCAGCAAACGAATATTTTTTTGAAAGTTGATTTAACGTTGCAGCACATTGGATTTTAGTCTATTGCACCTCTGCCAGCGATTTCTTGAGGAAATCTATCACCTTAACTTCGGTTGCATCCATTCCCCTCAGTTCTGCCAGATAAACCGATACCCAATCGGTAAGGTGAATGAGGTAGAATATCTTTTCCCAGTAAGTTTTCCCCTCAGAGAAAATGTCAATTTGCGTTGGGCCATACTTCCTGAAGATCTTCTTCCCTATCTCAATACGAGCCTGCACGCGCTTATAATCGTCCTCATTGCGCAACACGATCACAGCCTTGTCAGACGCGTCATCACGCCAACCCACCAGCTCGTTGTGGTTCATTTCGGGTACTGCCCCACTCCATGATAACACCTTACTGTTCTCATTCAACTGTTGGCGGAAGCGGATAGCGACCCCCTCTATCATTGACGAAGAATAAACAATAGGAAGTTTACCATGTACTTTCCTGGCAATAGCCATTGCTTTCTTCTGAATATCGCCCCCCGCGGCCTTCAGCTGCTTGATAGAACCCTTTATCTCGCGTTCGTAGCTATTGCCAATAAGATTGAAATGGTGAAGCACGCGCAGTATCTGGATGAGCGAATAGCCGAGACAAGCCCTTGGAGGCATACCGGCAGGCACCAGGATACAGTCGAGCTTCTTCGCCCCTGCATATTCAGCTATTTTTCCGCCTGATGTGATACACAGAATAGTGGCCCGGCGCCTCTTTGCCTCCTGAAGTGCCATAACTGTTTCTTCGGTATTGCCTGAATAAGAACATACAAGCACCAGAGTCCTTTTACCCACAAATGCCGGCAAAAAGTAGTCTTTATTCACCACGAACGGTATCTTGAGCTTATCAAACACGTAGTTCTGCACTATAGACGCGCCGATTCCGCTACCTCCGAGACCAGTAACTACCACATTATCAAAGTTAGCCAAGGGGGTAAGGAACTTGTGATTCTTCCCTATAATAAGTGCTTCCTGTAATTGAAGCGGAAAATCCATTACTAACTGTTTCATCATAATCATTGCTTTTTGTTCTTTCCGTCTAAAAAAAACGATCGGGAAAAGGCCAAAAACAAGCCCGTTTTATACGGTTAATTGGTATATTTAAATTTCAATGGCCAAACATAGTGAAATTGGGATAAAAGGCGAACAAATCGCTGCAGACTTTTTGCAAAATAAAGGTTATAAAATCGTTCATTGTAATTGGCGCTCAGGAAAAAAGGAGGTGGACATAGTAGCCGCCATGGACAACCTTGTTGTATTTGTGGAAGTGAAGACACGGTCTTCAGCAAGGCTACTTTATCCGGAAGAAGCGGTGAACCGAAAAAAACAGGGCAATCTTAGAGAAGCGGCCGAAGCATTTTTAGCGCAAAATGAACATTATACAAATGTCAGATTTGATATTGTGGCGGTAGTATTGGCCGGCGAACATATAAAAGAAATAGTTCACTTCGAAGAGGCATTCTGAACCACGAAAATACTTTCCGCCATTGACCACGTTTCAGGTAAAAAGAAACTTCAGGCAGAATCTATTGATTTTAGATATTCTAAACTCTTTACCTTGTCGGAGTCAATCTCCGATTTTAAATCTTCTAAACTATTGAATTTCATTTCATTGCGAATCTTATTCTCTATAAAAACTACAATAGTTTCTCCGTAAATATCTGCGTTAAAATCGAAGATGTTCACTTCAATTTTCAGTTCGTCAGTATCCGATACTGTCGGGTTTTTACCCACGCTCATCATCCCTCCATATAACTGTCCGTTCGACTTTACACGCACAGCATACACCCCGATCCCTGGAACCACCTGGTCTGCATCGGCCATGACGAGGTTGGCCGTTGGGTATCCTAATTGCCTGCCCAATTGCCTGCCATGCACTACCCTGCCCGCAAAAGAGTAGGGCCTCCCCAACATCGAAGTGGCCTCGACAGCATTGCCCGACATAACTGCGTTCCTGATCTTGGTGGAACTTACCGCAGCCTGGTCTATCAACTGTGCCGGGATCTCAAGCACTTTATAACCAAATTGTGGTGCCAACTCCTGCAACAGAGAAATATTCCCTGTGCGGTCGTTACCAAACCTGTGATCGTAGCCTATAATGATGGTATGCGGAGAAAAATGACGGACCAAAAACTCTTCTATATAACCACGCGCCGACAATGAGGCGAACTCTCGGGTAAAAGGAACAACCACAACATGCTGAATACCAATAGACTGCACCAATTCCAACTTCTGAGCCAGAGGTGTGATGATACCCAGCGATTCATTAGGAAAAAGCAACTTCCGGGGATGAGGATCGAACGTGATAAGAACACTTTCACCTCTAGCAGCAGTAGCCCTTTCAGCTACATTCTGCAAAATGGCACGATGCCCTTTGTGCACTCCATCGAACGTGCCTATTGTGACTACTGCGTTATTAAATGAAGGCAATGCTCCGGTACCGTGATAAACAGCCAT
Source organism: Flavipsychrobacter sp. (assembly GCA_044348585.1). Taxonomy (GTDB): domain Bacteria; phylum Bacteroidota; class Bacteroidia; order Chitinophagales; family Chitinophagaceae; genus Nemorincola. Next base: position 1,315 of record JBIKSN010000255.1, on the reverse strand, counting down.
AACTCCGAAGCAAATGTACACCTTAACAAGACATTCTGGTAGCCGGATTCAGTCAATAGTCGTATAAACCAATGTAATTTAAATGATGTTTTATCTGTAATTTTATCAAAAACCAAACCCACCTTACAATGAGGGTATCAATATTTTTTGCGCTGGTGCTTCTGTTCAACACCGCCTTTGGCCAGAAAACCGAGCGTTTCTCACGGGCAAAGATCCTGTTGGACAAAGAGCACACCATTGCAGGACTCGCACAACTGGGCCTGGCCGTTGACCATGGCGAGCACAAAAAGAACACATTCTTCATATCAGACTTTTCCGAGTCTGAACTGGATGCTGCCAGAAATGCCGGGTTCAATGTTAAGATCGTTATTGACGATGTACAGAAGCATTATCGCGACCAGAATAAAAAAAAAGTGGCCGAAAAAAGCACAGCAGTAAGTTGTGGAAATGATATTAATATCACTACTCCAACTCATTTTCATTTAGGTAGTTACGCAGGTTACTTCACCTATTCTGAAGCACTGGACATACTCGATTCCATGCGACTGCTCTACCCTTCGCTTATCAGCGCCAAACAACCCATTGGCTCTTACCTCACCATAGAAGGTCGCCCCATTTATTGGGTGCGAATATCCAACAGCCCCGATACAGCACAACCCATGAAACCACAGATGCTCACCACGTCGGTGCACCATGCCCGCGAGCCAGGCAGTCTTTCTTCCAACATTTATTACCTGTGGTACCTGCTGGAAAACTATGCCACAGACCCGCAGATCAAAAAGATCATTGACAACACAGAACTCTATTTCGTGCCGGTGGTGAATCCCGATGGCTATCTTCGGAACATCACTACTGACCCTACGGGAGGTGGATTATGGAGAAAAAACCGTAGAAACAACCTCGATGGCACCTATGGGGTGGACCTGAACCGTAACTATGGCCTCACTTTCGCCTACGACAATATCGGCTCCAGCCCTGTGACCAGCTCGCAGACATACAGGGGCACTGCCGCGTTCTCGGAACCCGAGACACAGGCAATCCGCTACCTGGCTCAAAATCACAACTTTACGTTCAACCTCAATTTCCACACCTACAACAATGCGCTTATTTACCCTTGGGGGCATATTCCGTCATCACTTACGCCTGATTCTTCAAAATTCATAGCGTTTGGATCTTATATGACCGAATACAACCATTATCGCTACGGCACGTGCGACCAAACACTTAGTTACGTATCGAACGGAGGTTCTGACGACTGGATGTATGGCGAAACAACAACCAAGAACAAGGTATTTGCATTCACGCCTGAAGTTGG
>JBIKSN010000253.1:0-4637 GCA_044348585.1 Flavipsychrobacter sp. | reverse complement strand
CTCGCCATGTAAAACTTGTAAATAAGATCCCGATATGCTTTTTTGATATCGACAGAGCGGTTCCGCTTGCGTTGATACTCAATGAGCTTTTTACGAATTCATACAAGTATGCAGTAGCCGGTAATCCCCATCCGCAAATATCTGTTTCAATTACACAGTCGCCCGAGCATTCAACGTTGGAGTTTGCCGATAATGGACCCGGCTTGCCGGCCCCACTGTTAACCGCTCCTCCTTTTACCCTTGGGCTTAAGCTCATATCCCGACTTTGTACGCAGATAAATGCGCGCGTTTCCTATCACAACAACAATGGTTTGGTATGTGTGATTCAGTTTGCAAACAAGTAAACAGTGGTTTATGGTATCGTTTTTATATGCGTTTATGCTGAATAATATTATTTCTTAGGCTGTTGCATTTCTGATGTCAATTTCAGATATTTACGTTACCCTTTGGAGAATGAATGCATGGTAAAGATCGGTATTGTAGAGGATGAAGCGATAATTGCAGATGATTTGGCTGCTTTATTGGAGGAAATGGGCTATTTATGTCCCGAGCCTGCAGCCAATTACGAGAGCGCTGTTGCCATGTTGCATAGCTTTGAGCCGGATATTGTCTTGGTAGATATCAACCTTTCCGGCCGTCCCGATGGCCTGAAGGTCGGCAAATACATTACAGAGAAACTCAATAAGCCCTTTATCTTCCTCACCGCGAACAGCGATCCCGAAACCGTGGCTTCAGCGCGCGAATTTCGTCCTTCGGCCTACCTCGTGAAACCGTTTCAGAAAGCAGATATATATACCGCTATAGAGATCGCGCTCTATAATTTCCACAACGAAAGCAAACTGCAAAAGGACATTCCGGCATCTAAATTGGTTACAGATGCTCTGTTCGTTCGCGATGGCGAATATTTCAACAAGGTGCGCTTTGATGATATAGTGTATCTGAGTAGTGAACATGTTTACGTTACCATACATACACAACAGAAGAAGTATCTGGTGCGCAGTACCATGCAGGAGTATCTCGAGAACTTCGATCCTGCATTATTCATGAGGGTGCATCGCAGTTATGTGGTCAATCTTAAATGGATAGAGCGCATCAATACACAAACACTCACTGCCGGTGGTTTCGATATACCGGTTTCCCGCCCCCTGCGCGATGAGTTATTGCGCCGCCTTCGTATCGGATAGGCTGATTTTGTTTAACGTTAGTTGTCTCAGTAGGCACTGATCATAAACCGTTCACAACAGGTTTCCTGCTGTTCGCAACATATTTCATACCATTCAGAACAAATAACAAACAGTTAAGAACAATTTTGTTGTAATTTATAAATAAACGAATAATTTAGATGATGAATAGGTAGTTACAATGTTGTTTAACCGATTTGAAATTATCTGCATTCTTTAAATTAATTAATAGTTAAAACTTCTTCTGTATGATTAATGGATTTACACTGCTCCGGAAAGGCCTAAATTTCCTTGGACGGTTAATTTCGGTTGCACCATCCGAGAACTTGTGTGCAAAGGCGGCTACACTCGTGTGTGCAGCACTGGCAGTAAATACTTCAGTAGAAGCACAGTCTACCACGTTTAACTACACTGGTGCGGTACAGACCTATACGGCTACAAGTACAGGTACGCTGCTTATTGACATGGCTGGTGCAAAGGGGGGAGATCAACTTCCTTATGCTTTGAACGCGGCTGGCAACGGGGGACGTGTTGTTTGCTCCTTGGCGGTAACTTCAGGTCAGGTGTTGAATATATACGTAGGTGGAATGGGGCAATCCTCAACTTCTTGGGTAAATAATGCCGGAGGGTTTAATGGTGGCGGTAATGGTGTTCGTTACGGTGCCCATACTTATGCACCGGGTGGGGGCGGAGGTGCCTCTGACATTAGAATTGGAGGTACTGCACTTTCTAATCGTGTAGTAGTAGCAGGCGGCGGCGGCGGCGGCGGCTTTCTTTATGGTGTTACTAATTGGGAAAGGGGCGGCCACGGAGGAGGATTAACCGGCGGCAGGGGATATTCGATGGATAATCCTGCTAGTTTTGGTGGTTCGCAGACAGCGGGAGGAGCAGGAGGGGCTCCTTGGGGAGTCGCGTTTGCTGGAACGTTGGGTGTTGGAGGTTCTGGTACCGAAATGTCAGCAGGTGGCGGTGGTGGTTATTACGGCGGTGGCGGCGGCTCAGGAGCAGGCGGCGGCGGCGGTAGTTCTTATACCCATCCTACATTGGCCACAGCCGTTACGCATACCCAAGGTTACAATGCGGGCGATGGATATGTCGTTGTTACCGCTCCTCCAATAAGAGAAGCCATGAACTTTGATGGCTCAGACGATCACATTTCCGCATCGAATACAACAAGTACCCAGCTTTCATCCGGTACTATGGAGGCATGGATCAAAACAACGAATGCCGGTTCGGGGCACAGAGGAATTGTTGTAAAGCAGTATGCTTACGGCTTATTCATGAAAGACAATCAACTTGTGGCTTTTGATTGGAGTGGTGGCGGAGATAAGGTGACCGGCATCTATCCAAATGATGGGAACTGGCACCATGTGGCGATGACTTTCCAAAGTGGTGTTACTAACGGATCAAAGATCTACTACGATGGGTCTTTAGTGCTCACTTTTACTATGACCGTTGCCAACCAGGGGACTGGGTTTGCCGTAGCCAACGGAACAGATGGCAGTGCTGGATTCCAGAGTTTCAATGGCTCGATCGATGAGGTTCGCGTATGGAATACAATACGTACTGCGTCTGAGATCTCTTCTAATAAAGACTGTGACGTAGCAGCGTCTTCGGCATTGAAATTGTATTACCGTTTCAATGAAGGTACTGCAGGAGGTACGAATACGTCGCTTACAAAAGTGGCCGATTACAGTGGAAACGGCAATTGCGGCAACATCTATAATATGACATTGTCCGGTGGCGCATCAAATTTTGTGACCGGGGCAATTGGTACGTGCAACAGCATCGCTGTTTCTGCGGTCAATACAGGAACTGCAACGCTTACGGTGGGCAGTTCTACAACTCTCAGTAATGCAGTGGCTGCCGGCACATGGTCCAGCAGCAATACTTCTGTTGCAAGTGTTGGTTCCGCTACAGGCATAGTGGCCGGGAATGCGGCAGGTACTGCGGTTATTTCTTACACAACCTGTTTCTCAACAAATGCTACAGTAGTTACCGTTAATTCTGCATCTAATGGCATAGCACTCAACGGCACAAGCTCATATATTCAAAGCACTGAAATTATTCCTTCCGGTGGGTCTTACACTAAGGAAGCGTGGGTTTACCTCACAAATTCGTCATTAAGTAATAATATCATAAGCGCACTAGGCCACCCTTTTTGGGTGCCGGGCGGTCATTTATCCGCTTACCATTCATTTGTTGTACAGGATCCTGCCGTTTTCCCGTTCAATGCGTGGACGCACGTTGCCGTTACTTATGATGCTGCAACAACTACCATGAAGCTGTATAAGAACGGAACAATGGTAGCATCGAATAGTTCGGTTCCGGCACACTCAGGCGGAACTATTCAGGTGGGTGCGTACATCTCGGGAGGAAATCTGTTGGAGGGTAAGATTGATGAAGCACGTATCTGGAATGTTGCCAGAACAGCTTCCCAGATCGCTGCCGACATGTCTTGTGACATCGCACAGAATTCGAATCTGAAACTGTATTATCGTTTTAATGAGGGGACAGCTGATGGCAACAACAGCGGCGTTTCTAAAGTTATAGACTATAGCGGTAATAATAACTGCGGTACGTTAGTGGGATTCTCAATGACCGGTTCATCTTCCAATTTCACCAGCGGTCCGGTTCCAACCTGTAACGCTATTGTGACTTCTGCGGCCAATACCGGTACTGCAAGTGTATGTGTCGGTAACACTACAACACTGAGTAATACTGTTAGTGGTGGCACGTGGGTCAGCAGCAATGGTGCGGTCGCGACTGTAGGCTCATCAACGGGTGTAGTAACAGGCGTTGCCGGTGGTACAGCTGTTATGTCCTATGTTACTTGTAATGCAACCAACACAACGATAGTTACTGTAAACGCGCTGCCGTCGGTTAGTGCGGGTTCAGGTGTTGCTATTTGTACTGGTAGTAGCACAACACTTTCTGCTACCGGTGCAAGCACTTATACCTGGGCTCCGGGTACAGGACTTTCGGCTACTACCGGATCGTCAGTTACAGCAGGTTCGACGTCGCTTACAACCTACACTGTTACCGGTACAGATGCTCTTGGCTGTTCTAATACCGCAACTAAAGTAGTATCTGTAAACGCGTTGCCATCGGTAAGTGCAGGTTCAGGCGTTGCTATCTGTATCGGTAGCGGCACCACTCTTTCTGCAACCGGAGCAAGCACATATATCTGGGCTCCTGGTACAGGACTTTCTGCAACAACAGGTTCTTCTGTTACTGCATCTCCTACAACGCTTACAACTTATACTGTTACAGGTACAGATGGAAACGGATGCGTAAATACCGCAACCAAGGTAGTTACAGTTAACCCACTTCCAACCAATACTATTGCGTCATTTACTCCTCAGCCATCTATCGCGGGTCTTCCAATAAGCTTCACGGTGTCTAACACATCGTTGTCGTCATATAGCTGGAACTTCGGTGATGCTACATTATCAT
>JBIKSN010000252.1:0-4654 GCA_044348585.1 Flavipsychrobacter sp. | reverse complement strand
CAACGACGAGGCTACACGCAACATAGAGTATGTCTCTTTCGAGATCATCCCTTCTCCTGCCGATTCTGCCCGCGCACTTGCTTCGCTTGAAGAACTGCGTGCTGAATTCGGCACTACAAAAGACATCGAGACTTTTGTGAACGGCAAGAGCGATGTGATGAACTCTTACACAAAAACTTACTTCAACAAGCGCACACTCAAAACACGCTATGCTGATACGATCATGACGCTGCCGGTAGGTGAGATCTTCGGCCCATACTACGAAAGCGGCAGCTTCAACCTGCTGAAGGTTACTGATCGTCAGACCCTGCCGGACTCTGTGAAACTGCGCCACATCCTGGTGAAGACCAAGGAGCAGGGCAACGATGTGCGGACTGATTCTGCAGCAAGCATGAAGATAGATAGCGCCATCGCCGCTATTAAAGCAGGTGGTAAGTTCGACTCTGTTGTGAAGATCTATACCGAAGATGATCCGAGCAAGGGTGGTGAATACACTTTCACACTTACTGATCGTCCGAACCTGTCAAAAGAATTCGCTGATTTCGCGTTCGAAGGAAAAGTTGGTGAGACAAAGAAAGTTAAAGTATCTAACGACAACTACGCGGGTTATCACTATATAGAGATACTGGAGCAAACAGGTGTAAGCAGCAGCAACCAGCTTGCTATTGTGTCTAAGAACCTGGCACCAAGCGACAGTACAATAAACGGCCTCTATGGTGTTGCCAACGAATTTGCAGGTAAGAACACTACACCGGAAGCGTTTGACGCAGCAGCTAAGAAAATGAACCTCGACAAGCGCGTAGGTGACAACGTGAAAGTGAGCAACTTCAACATCAACGGCCTGGGCCCTGCACGCGAAGTAGTAAGGTGGATGTATGAGCACAAGGTTGGTGACGTATCTCAGGTATTCCAGCTGGGCGATGAGCGTTATGTAGTAGCCAAACTGGTTTCAGCTAACGAAAAAGGTCTCCGCACTCTCAGCCCTACCGACCGCGCAGTTGTAGAACAGCGCATCAGGGAAGAAAAGAAGACCGAGATGATATCTAAGCGTTATGCAGGCAAAGCACTTGAGGCGATAGCTGCAGAAACACAGCAGACAGTTGCACAAGCCGATACTGTTATCCTCGGAGGCTCTTATGTTGCCAACCTCGGTTACGAGCCTAAAGTGATCGGCTATACGTTCAACAGCGCTTTCCAGCCAAACACAGTATCTCCGGGTATCAAGGGTCAGGGTGGTGTTTACTTCATCACTGTTCTGAACCGCGTTCAGAATCCACTTCCTCCGGATGGCGGCATGATGGATCAGATCATCGGTCAGCAGCGTATGCAGCAGGAAAGGCAGATGGCCAACACCATTGACCAGGGTCTGCAGCAGTCTATGACAAGGAGGGCAAAAGTAGAGTACCATCCTTCCAACTTCTAAGCATAGTTACCCACAAGGGTAATGACCATAAAAAGAGCCGCTTCCTGACCGAAGCGGCTCTTTGTCTATTGGCCCATAACATCCGGTGCATGAAATGTATCAGATAACCCCTTATCTTTGTATTCCCGAACTATGACCACTATGGTGCAACAAATCACAGAAGGCGTAAGTATTATGGTAGAGACTTTCTACCAGCCTGCACAGTCCGATCCCTTCCGATCAGAGCACCTCTTTGCTTATCGTATCACTATAGAGAATCTTACCATCTATCCGGTGAAACTCATCAGCAGACACTGGCACATCAAAGACAGCAACGGCATTCACAGGGAAGTAGAAGGAGAAGGCGTAGTGGGTCAGCAACCGGTCATTCAGCCCGGAGACAGCTACCAGTATACATCAGGCGTCAACCTCAATACCGACCTCGGGAAGATGTATGGAAGTTACCTGATGGAAAACCTGTTCAATAAAAAGAAGCTTACCATAGCCATACCTGAATTCAGGTTGGTAGTGCCCGCAAAACTCAACTAAGCGTTCGCGTTCAGTTCCTGCATCCGAAGCAGATATTTACCCAGCACATCAAATTCTATGTTCACTACCGTACCCTTTTCTATGCGGCTGAAATTGGTATGTTCGTATGTGTAAGGAATGATAGTGACTGTACACTCATCCTTGCCCGTATTAAAGACCGTAAGGCTGACACCATTGATGCAGATGGACCCTTTCTCTATAACCAGTGGCCCATACTGCGCCGGGAAACGGAAACGGAACAACCAGCTACCGTCCAGTGTCTCTTTGGCAATACACTCAGCAGTAGCGTCCACATGCCCCTGCACAAAATGCCCGTCCAGCCTGTCGCCCAACCGAAGTGAACGTTCTATGTTCACCAGGTCACCTACCTGCCAACGGCCCAGATTGGTTTTATTCAGCGTTTCGGCAACTGCCGTCACTACATAGGTATTACCCTCAATGCTCACCACCGTGAGGCAAACACCATTGTGCGCCACACTCTGGTCCACTTTCAGTTCCGGTGTCAGCGGGCTTTCTATTGTAAAATGGATGTTGGAACCTTCGTGCGCTATCGCAGCCACCCTGGCCAGCGATTCTATAATACCTGTGAACATAGATGTGTTATTTGCGGCGGGCCCTGCCCACATGAATTGTGGTGCCCGTGTCGTTGACAACGGTAAAAGAAACGTAGATAAGCGAACTGTCCACCTTGTCGCGGGTAAGCACTCCTGTGACGGTATCCTGCTGGCGGCAGAAGATCTGCCCGGGATGTATGGTAAGCGAGTCGCCTACTGTCGTATCGGCAGTGGCCAGGTAAGCAGCCTGCGTAGTGAATAACAACTTCTGACCCGATGGACAGAAACCGTTCAGCGACATCTTCTTCTTGTCGGTCTTGGATATCACTATCTCCATCGAATCTGCTGCGAGGAACAATTCGGACGTTGGGTCATAAATAGTATCGTGAAGCAGATAAGTGCCCTGAAAAAGGTCGGTTGCGTAATAGCACACCGAGTTGTCGGGTTTGCCGGGAAAACCCCAGTTATAATTTACCGCATCAGGATCGTTGCAGTAAGGATTGGAGATCTGAGGATTATCCTGCGGTGCAGGGTCCTGCCACTTCTTGCAGGACGGCATACTACCAGCAAGCAACAACAAAAGCCCAAGTGCAACTATCGTAGATCTCATAACTTATCTAAAATCAAACGTCGCGGACCCGCCGCGACGTTCTATTCTAACGGATATTTCTCAAAATTATTCAAAATATGCCGTAAAAACCCTAAAAATTGTTGGGTCAGCCGTTATTCAACAGGCTTGCCCGCTGACTGCCACCCGCGAATCCCGCCATCCAGGTTGATCACCTCGGCAAAACCCATGTCTATGAGCATGCGCTGAGCAGACGCGCTACGGCCACCGGAACGGCAATACACCATTACAGGGCGCTTCTTGTCCAGCTTCGCTACTTCTGCTTCAAAGCTGCTGCCCTGCACGTTGATGTTGAGCGAGTTCTTAATGTGCCCCTCCCTGTATTCTTCAGGTGTGCGCACATCCACCAGTTGCACTTCTTTCAACGAAGATATTTTCTTCTGGAAATCGTCTGCCGATACTGTAACCGATACCGACGTTGTGCCGTCCGGAAGTTTTTTACCCGCGTTCTGGCAAGACGCCATGTTGCCCATCAATACGAGCAGTAAAAGTGTAATTACCTTGTTCATGATACTGTTTGCTTCTGATTTGTTTGTGAAATTATTTCCTTTTCATTGTTGCAAGCCTTCCACAGCCTGTAGCCGCCGGAGAGGTTGCGTACTTTGTTGAATCCATTCTGCAACAAGATCCTTTGTGCCAGATAACCGCGCAGCCCGGCCTCGCAATAAATATAGATATCCCGGTCGCGTGGCAGATCAGACAGTGCCGACCTCATTTCGTTTACCGGTATGTTCACAGCACCGCTTATGGCACCATCGTGAAACTCATCGGGATTGCGCACATCAAGTAAGAAAGCATCGGCCGGCAGTTGTGCCACTTCATTCCAATAGAAGATGTGAAGACGCTGCTGCATAATGTTGTCGGCCACAAAACCTGCCATATTCACGGGGTCTTTCGCCGATGAGTATGGTGGCGCATACGCATGTTCAAACTCCATCAGATCGTGTATGGTGCCACCTGTTTGCACAATGTGCGCCAGCACGTCCAGTCGTTTGTCCACACCATCATAGCCCACTACCTGCGCTCCCAGCAGCTTTCCGCTGTCATTCGCGAAAGCGATCTGTATGGTCATCTGCTGTGCACCCGGATAATAACCGGCGTGCGAGCCGCTGTGTGTAGTAGATACTATATGCTCTATACCCGCTGCAGCAAGGTGTTTGGACGCCATACCCGTTGTGCCGGCAGTCATTTCAAATACCTTCACAATGGCAGTATTGATAGCACCCTTGTAACGGTGTTTGTTGCCAAGCACCACATTGTCGGCACATATACGTCCTTGTTTGTTGGCGGGCCCTGCAAGATAAGTAGGCATTGTCTGGCCTGTAATGGGATTCACGAACTCAATCGCATCGCCCACCGCATATACATCGGGGTCAGATGTCTGCAGAAATTCGTTCACCACTATCGCGCCGGTGCGCCCTGTCTTCAGGCCTGCATTCACCGCCAGTTTAGAGTCGGGCCTCACGCCTATCGAGAGTATCACAAGATCTGTCTCCACAACATCGCCACCCGCAAGCAATA
>JBIKSN010000401.1:0-4666 GCA_044348585.1 Flavipsychrobacter sp. | reverse complement strand
TGTTAACTATACAACCGACGGAGAGAGTGGAGGTGCCTGGAGTTCTACCAACACAGGTGTTGCAACAATTGATGCTGCCGGTGAGGCAACTGCACTTGTAGCGGGAACGACCACAATTAGTTATGCCGTGACGAATAGCTGTGGCACGTTGGCTGCTACAGCAGTACTTACTGTAAGCCCTACCGCTGCAGCCGGTACAATTTCAGGTACTTCAACGTTATGTGAAGGGGGAAGTGTTACACTTTCGAATTCTGGTGCGTCTGAAGCAGGTGCCTGGTCGTCGTTAAACACAACGGTTGCCACAGTCGGTACTGCCGGTCTGGTATCGGGTATTGCGGCTGGTACTTCTTCTATTCTGTATACCGTGACGAACGGATGTGGTACAGACATTGATACGTTCGCTGTTACTGTAAACGGTCTCCCTTCGGCCGGTACGATCTCGGGTGCAACTTCAGTTTGTGTAGGTGTGACAACTGCGCTTACCAATGGCGTTTCAGGTGGTGCATGGACAACCAGCAATTCTTCGGTTGCTACTGTAAGCGCGGGAGGTGTTGTTACAGGTGTTGCTTCAGGTGCTGTTAATATTACATATACTACCACTAATAGCTGCGGTAATAATTACACAACGTTTGCTATGACTGTTAATCCGTTACCAACGGTGGCGTCTATTTCAGGCACTGCATCCGTTTGTATGGGTTCAACAACAACTTTGGCTAACGCGACTTCCGGTGGTGCATGGACGAGTTCCAGCATTGGTGTTGCTACGGTGAGCTCAGGTGTTGTTACTCCTGTCTCTGTGGGGACAACCACGATCTCATATGGCGTTACAAACGGTTGTGGCACAGTTTATGCTACACAGGTAGTGACAGTAAACGTGCTCCCTGGTTCAATTTCAGGAACAACAACTCTGTGCCAAGGCACTACAACCGCGCTTACGAACGCTACTACGGGTGGCACCTGGTCTACAGGTAACACATCGGTGGCTACCGTTGTTTCAGGAACGGGTGTGGTTTCGGGTGTAGCTGGTGGTACGTCTTCAGTAACATATACTACCGCAGCCGGCTGTATAGCAACTACGGTGGTTACTGTAACTGCGGCTCCTGTAGTTACCGTGCCGGCAAATCAGAACATTTGTAACGGCGCTACTCAGCCATCGCTCTCTTTCAGCAGCAGCCTGAGTGGTACTACTTATGTATGGACAAATAGTAATACTACTATCGGTCTTACTGGTACAAGTACCGGTACAATGTGTGGTACTGCAACGGAGAATACTAATCTGGTTCTCACAGCGCCTACCGGTGCTGTATTTACCGGTGTTACTTTCGCGAGCTATGGTACGCCAACAGGTTCATGCGGCAGCTATGCCACAAGTTCATGCCATGCGGCATTAAGTACTACAAGGGTTCTTTCTTATATCGTAGGTCAGTCAACAGCAACGATACCTGCTACTAACGCTGTTTTCGGGGATCCATGTTCGGGAACGCTAAAGCGTCTTTATGTAACGGCTACCTATTCATATACTGTAATTCCATCATTTACTGCAGCCAATCCGGGTGCTACGCCAAACGTAGGTACGATCAACGTGACCCCTACCGCTAACGGATGTGCCGGTACGCCAGCTAGTTTTACAATTTCTGTTGATAACATTAACGCTCCTGTTGCCTATACTGTGACAGGCGGCGGCGCTTATTGTTCGGGTGGCAGCGGATCTGCGGTAGGTCTTTCTAATTCAACTTCAGGAGTGAACTATCAACTCTGGAGGAGTGGGGTAGCTGTAGGTAGTCCGGTTGCGGGTACCGGTAGCGCTATATCTTTCGGGTCTCAGACTGTAGCAGGCTCCTACACTGCTGATGCGGTAAATACTACAACAGGTTGTACAAATACTATGTCGGGTTCTGTGACAGTGTCAGTAAACCCGGTGCCAACTGTTTCAGCTATTTCAGATAAGGTAGTTTGTAACGGTGGAACGCAGTCTTCTATTTCACTCACAGGTAGTCTGGCCGGTACAGTTTATTCCTGGACTGTTGATAATTCAATTGGTCTTTCTGCTGGTACTACGGGTACTATCTGCGGTACAGCAAACGAGAACGGTTCAGTTACATTGACTGCACCTGCAGGTACCGTGTTTACCTCTATTGATTTTGCGAGCTATGGTACACCAACCGGTTCGTGCGGCTCTTATGCTATTGGTGGTTGTCACGCTTCGAACAGCGTGACGAAAGTTGGTACTTACCTACTGGGAAATAACTCAGGTACAATTCCTGCAACGAATGCTGTTTTTGGTGATCCATGCTCGGGTACAGTTAAAAGGCTGTATGTTCAGGCTAGTTATGGTGTGATACCTTCATTCACTGCAGTTAATACAAGTGCTTCACCTGTTGTTGCAACTGTAACGGTTACACCAACTAAAAATGGATGTGCCGGTACGCCGGGTACCTTTACTATTACTGTTGATCCTACACCTACTGCTTACTCAGTAACAGGTGGTGGTGCATATTGCGCTACAGGTGCAGGTGTTGAAGTGGGTCTTAGTGGTTCACAGTCAGGTGTTAACTATCAGTTGATGTTGGGTGCGTCTTCTGTAGGCAGTCCTGTGGCCGGTACCGGTAGTGCTATCAGCTTCGGTACATTTACTACTGTTGGTACTTATTCCGTTTCAGCGTCAACGGCAGCTGCTTCATGTGCTGCTTCTATGACCGGTTCTGCTACTATTACGTCAGGTACTGCATCTGCGATAACAGGCACGCTTTCTGTTTGTGAATCTGCTACAACTACACTTGGTAATGCAACCAGCGGCGGAACATGGACCAGTGGAAATACATCTGTTGCTACAATTGGTAGCGCATCGGGAATTGTGACCGGCGTTGCAGAAGGTACTGCAATTATTACTTATACTTCAGGTTCCTGCGCAGCAATTGCTGTGGTTACTGTTAATCCGCTTCCTGTTGGAGGTTCAATTTCTGGTACGGCAGTAGTTTGCGAGTCTTCAGTTACATCTTTAAGTTCTTCTGTATCGGGTGGCGCATGGTCTTCATCTTCAACTTCTATTGCCACCGTTAGTGGTGGTGATGTGACAGGTGTTGCAGCAGGTACAACTACTATTTCATATACTGTTTCAAATGGTTGTGGCTCAGCTAGCGCAACTCAGATCGTCACCGTTAATCCTCTGCCTACTGCAGGCGCAATTTCCGGCACAGCAACATTGTGTGAATCGTCTACTACTACCCTTAGCAATTCGGTTTCTGGTGGTGCATGGTCTTCCGGCAATGCATCTGTAGCTACTGTAAATGCATCAGGTGTTGTATCCGGAGTTGCTGCAGGTAATGCCGATATTACCTATACTTATACTAATTCATGCGGCAGTGCTTATACTTATCAGGTGGTAACTGTAAATGGTCTTCCTGATGCAGGTGCCTTAAGTGGAGCCTCAGATCTGTGTGTTTCTTCAACTACAACACTTTCTGCAACGGTTTCAGGTGGTGCCTGGACCAGCAGCGATAATTCAGTTGCCACTGTAAATTCATCCGGTGTTGTTTCAGGTGTAAGTTCGGGTGCAGTTACTATCAGTTATGCAAGTACAACAAGTTGTGGCACAGCGTATGCAACTCATGCTATCACAGTGCTGAATGTTCCTTCTGTTGCATCTATAACAGGAACTGCTGTAATGTGTGCATCTGCAACAACAACTCTTTCCAATTCAGTTTCAGGTGGTGTGTGGTCTAGCGCCAATACTTCTGTTGCTACTGTGGGCACTGACGGTGTTGTTTCGGGTGTTGCTGCGGGTACTGCAACTATATCATATGGTATGTCGAATTCTTGTGGTTCATCATATGAGTCTATCGTCGTAACGGTTAATCCTGCAAGTGCTACTATTACCGGTGCTGCTACTCTGTGTCACGGTGGTACTACGACTTATAGTGTTTCTGATGCAGCTGGTGCCTGGTCTTCAAGTGCTGGGTCTATTGCATCGGTAGATGCTGCGACCGGTGTTGTTTCAGGCATTGCTATTGGTAGTGCTACGATCTCTTATACGGCTGCGTCAGGTTGCTACGTTGCTACTCACGTAGTTGGGATATATACTTCAGTTGCTGATATTACCGGTACTGCTTCTGCGTGTGCAGGATCAACATCTGCGCTTTCATGTGCCACGGGAGGTGGTGCATGGTCGACAAGTGACGCTGCAATTGCAACGGTTAATTCATCGACAGGTGTGGTTACCGCGGTTGCTGCGGGTTCGGCAATGATTACATATACTACAGCAAGCGGTTGTTTTGCAACCAGGGCATTTGTGGCTTATCCGATGCCAGAAGCGATCACCGGAGTGGGTACAATATGTACCGGATCTGGTACAGTATTGTATAGTACAATTGGTGGTTCCGGTACGTGGACAAGTAGCGATGTAAGTGTTGCTAATCCTGATCTGACCTCGGGAATGGTATCCGGTGTGTCGGTTGGTACAGCTGTGATTACTTATCGTATCCCTGCATCCGGTTGTCAGGTTACTACTGTTGTAACGGTTAATGAGACTCCGGCTGCTATAACGGGTGCAAATACGCTTTGTGCCGGTCTTACATCGGTTTATTCAAATACTACAGCTGGCGGAACATGGAGTACTAATCCGTCTACGGTTGCAACTATAGATGAAACGTCGGGTGGTGCCACTGCG
>JBIKSN010000251.1:0-4711 GCA_044348585.1 Flavipsychrobacter sp. | reverse complement strand
TATTGAGAAATCTCCAAATATCCGGAACGAAGGTCTACCCCAATCCGGACGTGATAGACATCATTCGTGATAAAGAACACCAACTGAGCATATTGGAGGAAAACGGGATCCCTGCCGTAACGGGATGGGAAGTTGTAGCCAACGCAGAAGAGACCGATCACTACCGACACTCGGATGAACAGTACCTGAGGCATACGATTGACCCCAAACCGACACTGGCCTTCAGAGCAAAAACATGCAGCAATATGCCTGGTAGCACCGGCAGGAGCCTATCGACCTCGCATGTTGCCGGGAAGATTATATCGGTGCCGGTTACAAGAACATCAGACAATACAATTGTCTGCCATGCTCCGGTCCTGATGATCAGTACCGACCACCATATATATGCAGACCACAGGATGTGTAACGATGAACGGGAACGAGAGACTGCGCTGGCCTGTTGCCGAATAGCGGCGAGCGTTGCCACTGCAATCGGGCTGACAGGTAATGTGCATGTGGAAATTTTATGCGACGGAATTGGAAATACCTATGTAAATGACATAAGCCTTTTGCCGACCACGGGATTCACCAGCTCCGATCTGAAAGCACACCCTTTGACGAGAGAACTAGGTGAGATCCTTGACCTGCTCCCGGAAACGAACAAGCCGCTGCGCCATACAGGGATCATTGAACCGGCAGCATTCAAAAAGAACGCTGTAAGAGGGGCCTTGCGTAGCCTGACCTGCCCTGAAGACGCGCGGACACAGACAACAGGAAGGCTACCTGACGAAATGGAGATGAATGAGCTAATAGCCCGATCGATGATGGTGCAACATCTACTGCACAGGTAAAAAAACAGAACAACAATAAACAAACTAATAAAATCAGAATTATGACAAACACTGCAGAACAAACAGCAACAATGGATGCACCGGTAACGGGCAAAAAAACAGCCGTGACAGTTGCTTATGGCGACGGAATAGGCCCGGAAATCATGACCGCCACAATGAAGGTGCTTAAAGCAGCCGGAGCGCGCGTAGACTTTGAAGAGATAGAGATAGGCGAGAAAGTGTACCTAAGCGGCAACACATCGGGCATAGGTCAGGATGCATGGGACTCACTAAGAAAAACACGCGTGTTCCTGAAATCACCGATCACCACTCCACAGGGCGGAGGCTACAAAAGTCTGAACGTGACCACCCGGAAAGTGTTGGGACTGTATGCCAATGTTCGCCCATGTGTTTCTTACCACCCATACATACAGACAAAACACCCGATAATGGATGTTGTGATCGTTCGTGAGAATGAGGAAGACCTATATGCGGGTATCGAGCATCAGCAGACAGACGAAGTGGTGCAGTGCCTGAAGCTCATATCAAGGCCGGGAACCGAGAAGATCATCAGGTATGCATTTGAGTATGCGAGGGCATATGGGAGGAAGAAAGTAACCTGCTTTACCAAGGACAACATCATGAAGATGACCGATGGCCTGTTCCACAAAACGTTCGATACAATAGGGCAGGAATATCCGGAAATAACGAAAGAACACTATATAGTGGACATAGGCGCAGCACGCCTTGCAGAGACACCGGAGATTTTCGACGTGATTGTTATGCCGAACCTATACGGTGACATACTGAGCGATGTGGCAGCGCAGATAACCGGATCGGTGGGATTGGCTGGTAGCGCCAACATAGGCGAGGGATTCGCGATGTTTGAAGCGATACATGGATCGGCACCTGACCTGGCCGGCAAGAACAAAGCAAACCCATCGGGTCTGCTGCTGGCTGCTGTGCAGATGCTGGTACATATCGGTCAGGCAGACGTGGCAGAACGCATCCACAACGCCTGGTTGCGCACTATAGAAGAAGGCGTACATACAGGCGACATCTATGACGAATCAGTATCGGGAAGCCTCGTAGGCACACAGGAATTTGCCGATGCGGTAATCGAACGTCTGGACACTGCGCCGCAGAAGTTTCAGGCTGTTGACTACTCTAACGGTACGGCTACGTTCAACATAAAGGTAACGCCAACCGTACCAGCGGTGAAGGAACTGATAGGTGTAGATGTATTCCTGCACCATAACGACCGCGATCCGAATGCACTCGCGGCATTGCTTACAGACCTTAACGAGTCGGGACTGCAACTGAACATGATCACCAACAGAGGAACGAAAGTTTGGCCTGACGGTTTTCCGGAGACCTTCTGTACCGACCACTGGCGCTGCCGATTTACCAATGCGTCCAAGCAAGGTATCAGCTATCAGGTAGTTGTTGATCTGCTGCAAAAGATACACCTGAAGAAGCTTGACATCATCAAAACTGAAAATCTGTGTCTGTTTGACGGTAAGCCGGGCTATACTGCGGCACAAGGACAGTAAGAAACTAATCAAAATAAACTATGGCTATCAGGCGGGGCGATCATGCTCCGCCTGTTGCCTGATAGAAGCGTGATAAAACACAATGAAAAATGTATTTGCCGGCCGGAAGCTGACCATAGCTACTATGCACGGAAAAGAACAAGTGATCGGTCCGATCCTGTATGAGACAACCGGTGTTGTGACAGACGTAGCAGCGGGATTCAACACTGATATGTTCGGCACATTTACGGGAGAAATAGAAAGGGAAGCAGACGCGCTGACCGTAGCCCGCAGGAAATGCCTGGCAGCGGCAGCTATGACTGAAACCACACTGGTACTTGCCAGCGAGGGTTCCTTCGGGCCACATCCTACAATCCCGTTTGCAAAATGCGACGATGAGGTGCTCGTATTACTTGACCTTCACCTGGGGCTTGAGATCAAGGTGAGGGAAATTTCGACTCAAACTAACTTCAGTGGCAAAACAGTTCGGTCTTTAGACGAAGCCGGAGCGTTTGCGGCAACAGCACTATTCCCGTCTCACGGGCTTATAGTAGGGCGCAGCAGGGGTGAAACACAAGGACTGAAAAAAGGCATCAGAAACGCAGGTGAGTTTGAAAGACTGGTGAAAGAAAATCTGGACGCGTTCGGGGAATGCTACTTAGAAACAGATATGCGTGCCATGCACAACCCTACACGGATGGATGTTATTGCAGCTACAACCCGGAAACTGGCACAATCAATACTGAGAACATGCCCCCTGTGCAGCACACCGGGTTTTGACGTAGAGGACGTGTTATCCGGGCTGCCATGCGAACAGTGCGCTACACCCACGGCAGGTACCCTCTCGTTTGTGTACGGATGTCAAAGGTGCGGGCATAGAGAGGAAAGTAGGTTTCCGCATGGACGAAAAACAGAATCGGCGATGTACTGTGACTGGTGCAACCCCTAAAAAACCGGAGGAAAGAGAATGAAAGGAAAAGATATTCAAATTGCGGTGGAACACTTGTTGCGCGGCGAACTGGTGGCAATACCAACGGAGACAGTATATGGACTGGCAGCCAATGCGCTTGACGAAAAGGCAGTGGTACGGATATATGAAGTGAAGCAACGTCCGTTGCACAACCCACTCATCATTCACGTGGCCGATCCAGAACAAATTGCCAGATACACAACGGGAATACCCGATGCCGCACTTAATCTGCTACACAAATTTGCCCCCGGGCCACTTACGCTGCTTTTACCCCGGAACTCCTCTATACCGGATATTGTGACTGCAGGTAGCCCCCTTGTGGCGGTAAGGATCCCCGCTCATCCCATGACCCTGGAATTGCTGCGCCGAACCAGCATCCCACTGGCCGCACCGAGCGCCAATCCGTTTGGCTACATCAGCCCAACTACTGCTGGGCATGTAGAAAAAATGCTGGGAGATAAAATACCATACATACTGGATGGCGGACCATGTGATGCGGGTATAGAATCTACTATCATCGGATTTCCCGAGGGTGTACCGACGATTTATAGAGAAGGTGCAATTCCCAAAGATCAGATCGAAGAACTAATAGCGCCGGTTGCAGTGTTTGAAGGCAAAAAGATACATGCACCGGGCATGTCAGCGGTACACTATAGTCCTAACACACCGCTAATTCTGTGCGACGACGTTGAACAAGCAATACGATACCATGATCATTTCAAAATAGGCGTTATTACCTACGGCAGCTATGCTACGGGAGTAACCGCAAACAATCAGTGGATATTGTGTAAAGACAACAACTGGGAGGCAGCGGCACACAATCTGTACGCTGCACTTCACGAAATGGATGAACGCAACTATGAACTCATGATTGCAAAAACATTTCCGGAGAATGGCCTAGGAAGTGCACTAAATGACCGACTGCGACGAGCCGCCATGAAGGGCATCAGCAATGACCGTCAAACATCGAACTAATCTACACAACGGCGTTTGCTACATCTCACAAGCGTTCGGACCTGTCCGATCAGTTTTTGGTATTGATCGCCCTCTGATGAAAAGAGATCGGGATGGAATAAATAGCGAGGAAGTATAAACCATGTCGGCAACCCGTTACGTGCCGGGGAGCCATGACAAGTGGCCTCACCGAATGCCTTAGTACTTTCCGCGCGCTCTGCGAACGCGACATTCCACCTGATGGCCAAATGGGGCACTCCATCCCAGTGAACGACCTATAGCGATGCGCCGTCGGCACCACCATCGTGCAGCACCTGTAATGAAGAAATATGTTTGGCCGGCCTCAGAACAGTGGCAGGTTCGTGGTATCGGAAGGACATGATCAGGTGCTTTTGTTAAAGCTAATAAAAAACATAGAAATCAGTTAAGACGTTGCAACCCTTTCG
>JBIKSN010000250.1:0-4716 GCA_044348585.1 Flavipsychrobacter sp. | reverse complement strand
CCTTAGGGGGCAGCTCTTTCAAAATGACGAGTATGAAAAAGTTAGATAACTGTTACGTTAACTGCGTTTAGACCTTTTTGACCATTTTGCACCTCATACGACACCGTGTCATTTTCACGGATCTCGCTTAAGAGACCTGTTACGTGAACGAAAACATCTGCGCCACCGTTTGATGGAGATATGAAACCAAATCCTTTGGTATCATTGAAAAACTTTACTGTTCCTTGTTGCATTGTAATTATTTAAAACATTAATAAAGACCAAAGGTACGCAAAAAAATTAAAAAACCTAATAATATTTATTTTCTATAAAGTTTTTGGTGTTGTTTTTCAATTTTTTGTGAGGCTGATAACCGCGGTGGGGGCGACTATCGGGGGTGCGGGTGGACAGTTGAAAATAATTTTATTCTGAGTTGGCAAAAGGTGGGCATAGGGGTGATCTAACGGTTTTGTTTTGATGTATTAGGGTGATTTGATCAAAGAACCTTCAAATATCCGATCTATGCCGGCCTCACCGGGCTGCCCACCCACTGGGTGTTGCTTTGCAGGTTTTCGCCCTTCATTACCAGCGACAGGGCATCAACGTTCACATCATCACCCATTTCGCTGTCGTAGAGGATAATGCTGCGGGCACCTATGCTGCAACGTTTTCCTATCTTCACCTTGCCCACCTTCATTACGCGGTCTTCGAACAGGTGTGTCTGAGGGCCACAGTCTTCATTAAGGGCGGTATCATCACCTATCTCCACCATGTCGTGTTCGGTGATGTCGGTAGTGTTCATCCATACCCTGCGACCTATTTTTACGCCAAACAGACGCAACAGAACAGGCAGCCACGGGGTACCCTTCATGTACTCGAGGAGGAAGGGCACCGCAAGCGATTCGTAGGTAGAGGTGATGGCCTCGCTCAGCCAAACACGCGGTGTCCACATGGGTTGTTGCTCGGGTTTGTGGCGACCCACTACCAGCCATTTCAGAATGAGCGTGACAAGGAATGCCGGTACGCCCATGAAGAACAGGTAGTAGAAAGGCAGTTCTAACAGCATGCGCCACCATGGTTTGTCTACTACCAGGTTGTGGGCATAAGCGATAAAGAGGATACTGCAGATAATAATGGTGGTCTCGGGCAGGATGATGCGGGTAAACTCAACCAGACTACGACCCAATATGCGGGGAGGCGTAGGGTTGGAGGTTTGTGTGGCAGGGAACGTGCGGCTTTCCTGACGGCGGGGCAGGGCAATAGCCGGCGATCCGAACCAGTCGGCCGCAACGTCTTTCTCCAGTTGCTCCTTCGACGGAGGAGTAGATAATACACCAATGAGCATGCGCCCGGGCAGGTTATAGCCCTGAGGAATGAGTGCACTGTTGCCCACAAAACTATTGTCGCCAATGGTGGTGCGGTCGAGGATGAGTTGCTGTCCGCGCACGTCTGATTCGCCGAGTGTTACCGCGTCGGCAACGAAGGCGTCTTTGCCTATTTCCAATAACGGGTGTGTTACACTACTGGCGGTAGAGATCTCGGTATTGCGGCCCACTTTGGCACCGAGTGCCCTGAACAGCAGCGACACATATACGGTTGCGTACATGGGGTGCAGCACTATGAGCGACAGCGACATGAGCTGGTCGGCAAACCATTTGCGGACATAGAACAGGCTGTATATAGGATACTTGCCGGGTTTTATACCCCACTGCAGTAATCGCGACAGCAATACCGTAGTAAGGGTGAATAATATAATGTAGCTGAGTGCCAGCGACGGTGTGACGGTAAGGTAGGAGAAGTCGTAATCAGGTGTGGAGTTGTCGAGGTTGTGGATGATGATGACCGTTGGCAGCAGCGGCAGCAGCACCACTACCGGGAAGATGAGCAGGGTGAGTGTAAATAATAGTGTGTAGGCGCGGCGCTTTGTGTTCGAAACAGGTAATGGCTGCGGTAAACTGTCTATAGGGCGTGTTTCCTTAAGTGTGGCGGGGCTGCCTTGCCATACCTCGCCACCCTTGATGGTGTTGCCGGGTTGGAGGTAGCTGAGGTCCATTAGTTCGCCCCACGCGTCAATTGTAGCGCCGGCGCCTATGACGGCGCTACTTCCCACATAGGCATGATCGCCAAGGTGCACTCGCCTCAGCTTCAGCATACCATCTTCTACAAATGCGTTATTAATTACTGCCTGCGAGCTGATACTCACATCGCTGCCAATCGTTACAAGATCTTCGGCACCTATAATGATAGTGCCAAGCTGTGCGTCCCTGGCCACCTTCACGCCCAACGACCGCAGGTAGCCGCAATAGAGCGGGGTGCCATTGAGGAATTGAGAGGGCATCAGCTGCTGCATTGTCTTTACAAGCCACCAGCGGAAGTAGTAACTGCCCCAGAGCGGGTAGTCCCCCTCCTTCATTTTGCCTATCACCAGCCATTTGATGATGACACTGCACAGCGCAAAAAATGGTGCGATGAACAGGTAGAGGCCGAGGGCTGTGCCGATAGCGTAGGGAATATTGTTGGTCTCTTCTTTTACTATGTAGTAGCCCAGGTAGGGGAAGAAGATCTGCACGGCAAACAGGCCGTACATCATAAGCAGCGAAACAGTCTGTGCCAGCCAGCAAAGGTAGAAGCGCTTTTTGGGCACTTCGTTGAAGACGCGTTTGGCCTTCAGAGGGTCGGCGGTCTTGCTTTCCCAGTGTGTTACCACTTGCTGCAGCGGACGGTGCATGTACAGGTCCTTGAGCGATGCCTGTGGCAGGTTGGCGTCTTTGCGCAGGCGCGATACCACTGCTGCGGCCAGCAATGAGTGGCCGCCGAGGTCTGTAAAGAAGTCGTTGGTGAGTGCGATGTTGCGGTTGGGGAAGAAACCCTTGAGCACGGCAATAACACGGTCGCCTACGGGAAGATCTATATCGATTACATCATCGGTTATAGGCGTAACATTCTCCAGCAACATGGCAGGCACCGGCAGCGCCTTTCGGTCTATCTTTCCGCTGGCCAGCCTGGGCATCTCGGGTAGCTGCACAATAACCGATGGTACCATGTAGGCAGGCAGCACCTTAGCCAGTTCGGCACGGATGCTCTGTTGGTTCATGTGCACGGGGTCGTCGCAAACAACGTATCCGGCCAGGTGGTCTATGCCATTAATATCTTTTTTTACTGCCACTGCGGCGGCGGTAATATCAGTAAGGCTGCTTAATCTGTTCTCGATCTCGCCGAGTTCGATGCGGTAACCACGCAGTTTCACCTGATCGTCGAACCGACCGTGGAAGTCGACCGTGCCATCGGCATTAATGGCTGCAGCGTCTCCGGTTCGGTAGACGCGGCTACCAGGCAGCTCGTGCAGCGATTCGGGCTTGGTGACGAATTTCTCTGCAGTAAGCTCAGGTAGGTTGATGTAGCCATCACACACACCGGTGCCCGCTATCACCAGTTCGCCTTTTTCGCCCCAGGGCAGGGGATTGAGTTTGTCGTCGACAACGGCCAGTCCATAGTTGGGCAGCGGCAGGCCAATGGTTATGTTGTCGCCGGGGCCAAGTTCGGCAAGTGTAGCAGTAACTGTTGTCTCGGTGGGGCCATACGTATTAAAGAACCTGCGTGGTGGTGCCGACCAACGTGCGAGCACCTGTGTAGTGCAGGCCTCGCCACCGGCATTTACCAGCCTAAGCGTTGGTATGTCATCGTCGGTCACTGCTAGAAGGCTGGGTACCGCGTGAAGAACGGTGATGTTATTTTGACGAAGTACCTCGCCGAGTTCATCGATAGACTTGGCGGTGGCGGCATCGGCTACCCAGAGCGTGGCACCGGCAAGGTAGCTGATCCAGGTTTCCTCGCACCACATATCAAAGGATACGGAGAAGCCCTGGTAGACCTTGTCGTCGGCACGAACTTCCAGGATGGAGCCTTCAGATCGTACAAAGTGGCAGATCTGACGATGGGAGATCGGTATGCCCTTGGGTTTGCCTGTGCTGCCGGAAGTATACAACACATAGGCATGGTTGTCGGGGAGCGCACCCTGATGCGGATATACCAACTCATCGGGGCGGGGTGGGTGCACCACCTCAAAGCGGTGGCATGCGAGGTCAAGGTTTTCTTTGCTGATATACCCTGAGGCGCCCACCTCGCTCAGCACGGTCACCACGCGCTCGGCGGGCATCTCGTGGTCAAGCGGCACATAGGCTGCTCCGGCCTTAACGATACCGAGGATGGCTATGTGCAGTTCCAGACTGCGTGGCCACCACACGCCAACGTAATGCCCCGGGCGTATGCCGTTCTGCGACAAGTGGTCGGCCATGGCGTCGGTCCATTTGTCCAATTGGGCATAGGTGAGGGATGTGTCGTTGAAAATGAGCGCCGTCTTTTCGGGATGTTGCCGCGCGGTGGCACGAAAGATGTCCGCGAGGGTCTCTTCGTGCAGCAGGTCGGGGCGATATGGTCCAAGCAGGATACCTGGCGTCATTTCCGGTAATGGCGTTTCAGGCCGAAAAATACGATAATTATCCCGTCGTTAAAGGGGGCGACCGCCACTATGCAATTGCAAAATCGGCTTTTGGGACATTGTTAACGTTTCTTTTTTGCCACAAACGGATCGCTGAACTTAGGGTCTGATATAAAAAGTGAGTCTGTTAAGGTTTGCAGGAATGCTATCATCTTTCTTTTTTCTTCCTTTGTTAATCTTGCTCCTCCATTACGAACATGTTCTATCTTGGAGTCGATCGTCGGTTACACATTTACGCC
>JBIKSN010000249.1:0-4789 GCA_044348585.1 Flavipsychrobacter sp. | reverse complement strand
TTATTTAAATGAAGAGCGTAACAAGCGGCCGCTCGTCACAAAAAAAAGCTGCTCCTCTTGGGAACAGCTTTTTGATAAAACGAAAATAAGGATCGGTTATTCCAACACAACGGTGCGGGCCACCTGTTCGCCACCTGTTGCATCGGTGACGCGTACAAAATAGATGCCGCGGGCCCAGTTGCTTACAGGCACTTCAACAGAAGCGCCAATCGTTCCTTTCCACATCATCTGGCCCGTACTGCTGATGATGCTGAGGAATGAATTGCCACCGGTGCCGGTAGTTATCTGCAGCAGATCGTGCGCAGGTACCGGGAACACTTTGAGCGTTGCCGCCAGGGTACCTGCAGACTGCGTGATGCCTGTAGGCAGACCGGGATCGTTGGTAACAGTAATGCTCCTGGTATTGATGTTGAAGAAGATATTGTTCTCCGCCTTTACCTTAAAGCGCACTACAGCACTGGTAGCCGGCGGGTTGGGAACGGTGATGGTGGCACTGCCGTTATTGGGGAAAGTGCCCACTGTGTAAGGCCAGGTGACACCTGCATCGGTAGACATAAAGATCTTCACATTGGCCACGTTGTAAGGCGCGCCATCGGTACCAACCTTGTCCCAGGTGATGGTCTGTGTGCTGCCACCCGCATAGGTGATGCCGAAGGAGTTCTGGCTGGTCACCTTAAAGCCACCGTAATTGTTGGCTGCCCCGGTGGAGATGGCATCGATGTGCACTGTATCATCGGGGAAGAGGAAACAACCCTTCCCGTTGAAGATGTTGCGCACTGTGAGCTTGAACGTAAGGAATCGGGTAGTATCAGGCGCTTTTTCACCCAAGGCGCCGCTGGCAGTTACTGCTGTGAGGTTGCCCGAAAGGATCATGCTGAGTTTGGGGAAGGTGCGCAGCGGATCGTACTTCTTAGGACTATAAGACCTGAAGATGGGACCGCGGAAATAGGTATCCTTGATACGCGAACCGAAGTCGCCACGGTTCCACTGCTCCCAGCAATAGGTAACAGAGGTATCGGCAACAGAGTCCACTGCTGTAGGAGCGATAAGCTCGAAGGGAGTTTTGTAAGGTATCTTGTAGCTGGCGGTGAACGGAGCCAGGTACACAAGCTTATTTCCGGTGGATGTGCGCACCGCACAAACGTTCTGCGAGCCGGCAAGCCTGCTCTGTATCTGCACGAGGCTGGAAGCGTGGAAGTAGGCATCGCTATTATTCTGCACATTGTCGGACGGGCAGATACCTGCATAAGCGAGGATGGTGGAACCGCTGGATGGTTCGTATGCGTGGTTGCCGGAAGCGTTGCCGCTGCAGCTACCATCGCTGTTGTTGTTGAAGGTGTGGTTGGAGCCGAACTCGTGCCCCATTTCGTGCGCCACATAATCAATATCAAAGCCGTCGCCCACAGGGGTGGGCAGGCCGGTAACGCTGCGCCCCTTCTGGCTGTTGTTGCACACAATGCCGAGGCCGGAGATGCCGCCACCACCGGTAGTGAACACGTGCCCGAGGTCGAAATTGGCAGTACCAATGCGGTTGGTGCAGGTAGTATGGTTTACACCCAGACAGGCAGCGCCGTTACTGTTAATAGAATTGAACGGGTCGTTGCCATTGATAGTGCCGGTGGGTGCGGTCCAGATGAGGGTGTCCTCGTTGGCCACGAAGTTCATCTGCACAGAGAATTCGCGGTTGTACACACCGTTCACGCGGTTCATGGTGGTGGTCATCTTGCTCAGCGTCTGGGTAATAGTGGGTGATGCCACACCTGTAGCGGCCACTGCATACTGATTGGAGCAGGACAGTGCCAGCCTGTAGGTGCGCAATTCGTAACCGTTAGACGTCTTCTGCGCCAGTTTGGGCAGGCCGGTCTCAGCGGTCATCATTGCCTCGCCGCCGGCCAGTTCATCGGCCTCATTGCTGAATTCACAGCGCATGCGGTTGATGTCGTTGCGACGTTCATCGCGCCTGTAGTGAACGAGGTAGAATCCGTCGTGGTCATTATCGAACGGATCTATAAAGGAGGTGTTCTCGCCGTCATAGATCATGGCACTGAAGCCATAGACGGTGAAGTCGAGCTTGGCGGTTACAGCAGGCGCGCCCACTGCTTCGGCAGTAAACGTCTTGATGTCCGGATACCGTTGTGCCAGTGCAGGTGGCATCATAGGTGTCTGCCACACCCTGAAGTCGCGGTAGGAGCCATCGGGCAGCGGCAGCGAAATGACGATAGCCTCGGCGGGGTTCTCTGAAAGGTTCCACATGCGCACCTTCAGTTCGGCTTCGTTCAGCTGGTAAACGGTGAACTTATCGGGGTGCTGCACCTGTACGTTCTTTGGTGCCGCCGACGGATCGACCTGCTTCCAGTAATTGCCGGCGAGGGCTGTGGCCGGTGCCCACATGAACTGCAGGGCTATGATCGCTGGTAAAAAATGCTTCATTATTGCTATTTTGTTAACTGTAAAGTACTGATTGACTGAAAAATATGAAGTGTGTGAACCACAATTGAGGCAAGTTAGGGAAAAATGTCATCCGACAAAATAACGGGGTCGGAAAAAATTAGGGGTTCATTGGCTATTTTTGACACTATTAATGGCAACAATATCATTTGAGTACACATTAGGCAATATTGACAGTATTCCGGCGGAATTCTGGCAACATGCAGCCGGCTACAGGCTGATCACCTTTACGGGAGAGATGGGCGCGGGCAAAACCACATTTATCAGCCACCTGTGCAAGTACCTGCAAGTGGAGGACGCGGTAAGCAGCCCGACATTTGCGCTGGTGAACGAGTATGCGGCATATATAAAAGGAAGGGAAGAGGTGATCTATCATATAGACCTGTACCGCCTGAAGGATGCCGCCGAGGCAGTGAACGCGGGTATGGAAGATTGCATAGACCAGGCCAGGCGCGGCAGTGCCTATTGTTTTGTGGAATGGCCGGGCAAAGCTGATGCATTGCTGTTTGCCCCACGGCTGGATGTGACCATAGAAGTGACGGGGGAGACCGAACGCAGGATGACCCTACAAATTGTAGACCGCTGACGGGACGCCTCGTAAGATGAGCCTGAACGAAACTGAGAACTTTTCTTTACTTTCACCACACCAAGAACGAACATATGCACGAGATATTAGAACTGTTAAAGACGCTTTTAGCCGACCCGGACAAATTAATGAACTTTATTACTGACCATGGTGGCCTATACCTGGTCATGTTTATCATTTTTGCGGAAACCGGTCTCTTTGTAGGCTTCTTCCTCCCGGGCGACTCACTACTATTTGTAACGGGTATCGCTATTGCGAATACCATGTCGCCATTCAACAACACACCGGCAAATCTTATTTATTGGATGACACTGATAAGTATAGCGGGTATACTGGGCAATTTTGTGGGGTACTGGTTCGGAAAGAAGTCGGGACACCTGCTGATGAAACGACCTGACTCGTGGTTATTCAAGAAAAAGCACCTGGTTCAGGCGCACGACTTCTATGAAAAGAAAGGAGGTGCGGCGATATTGCTGGCTCGATTCCTGCCTATTGTGCGCACTTTTGCCCCTATTGTGGGTGGCATGGCGGAAATGAACTACACGAAATTTGTGAAGTTCAACATCATAGGTTGTCTGGCATGGGTGATCAGTATGACCATGGCGGGCTTTCTGCTGGGCGAAGTTCCATGGGTGAAGGCTAACCTGGAAAAAATAGTTATCATCATCATTTTTGTAACAACCGCTCCGGTGCTGTTCAAAATGTTCTTCCGAAAGAAAGATAAGGCGCCTGCAGAACAGGCCTAAAAGCGCAACCGGCAATCAATGGAGCAGCACAAGAAAACAGCCTTACTGAGCATACCCGTCATAGTGGCGGCACTGGGCTATTTTGTAGATATATATGATCTGCTGCTGTTCAGCATCATCAGGGTGAAAAGTCTGAAGTCGCTGGGGCTGACGGATGCCCTGATAGATACGGAAGGTAAATTCATCATCAGCATACAGATGTATGGTCTGCTTCTGGGCGGCATACTGTGGGGCATGATGGGTGATAAGAAGGGCAGGTTAAGTGTGTTGTTCGGCTCTATTGTATTGTATTCTCTGGCCAACATAGCCAATGGATTTGTAACCACTGTGAACCAATATGCACTGGCGCGCTTTATAGCGGGTGTGGGCCTTGCGGGCGAACTGGGCGCAGGAATAACGCTGGTGAGCGAACTGGTGCCGAAAGAAACACGCGGTAAGGCTACGTCTATTGTAGCCGGTGTGGGACTGACGGGGGCTGTGGCTGCCTACTTTGTGGCCCACTCTTTCGACTGGATGGCAGAGGGTGGCAACACATGGGCGCAGGGCATTGTATCATCGCACTACGACTGGAGGATCTGCTACTTCATAGGTGGGTTTCTGGGATTGATGCTTTTGCTGCTGAGGGTGAGCGTATTTGAATCGGGTATGTACAAGAACATACAGCATTCGAAGGTGCAGAAGGGCAACTTCCTGATGTTCTTCAATAACGGCAAGCGGTTTAAGAAGTACATGCTGGCCATACTGGTGGGCTTGCCTACGTGGTATGTAATAGGTGTACTGATCACGTTCTCAAAAGAGTTTGCCGAACGCTTCGGCATCAAGGAACCGGTGGACCCCGGCAAGTCGATAATGCTGGCCTATGTGGCCATCTCCATCGGAGACCTGCTGATAGGCTTTCTGAGTCACTGGCTGGGCAGCCGTAAAAAGGCGCTGTACCTGTTCTATGCGCTGACGGTCATTTCCATAGCACTATACTTTTTCCAGGAGAATGGTACGGCCACGGGCATGT
>JBIKSN010000034.1:0-18364 GCA_044348585.1 Flavipsychrobacter sp. | reverse complement strand
GGCGATTCTATTGCTCAGTTCGGCGATGTGAAGGTGTTCCGCAACAGGCTGTTGCTGCCGTTCGGTTTCACCTACAAGCAGTACATCAAAGAGAGTGCCTATGATGCCCTCAGCGTTACCCAGAAGGACTTCGTGTCGCTGGCTGCCTGTGTTGTACCTGATGAAGACGTGAGCAAGATAAAGGGTATGACCGAATACCGCCTGCAGGACACCGTGGCACCGTCCATGTTCACGCTCGATCTGTATGCACAGCGCATAGCCGATCTGGGTCGCGACAGTATGACCGCAACCACGGTCACCGACACTAAGATCAGCGGCAAGGTGAACCTGCCCGAGGATAAGATGCTGTACCTATCAGTTCCCTACGATGGTGGATGGACCCTGAAGGTGGATGGCAAGGAGCAACCCAAGCAGATCGTATTTGCTGGTATGACTGGCGTAATGCTGTCGCGCGGGCAGCACAGCATAGAGATGGAGTACGGGCTGCGCTACTTTAACAAAGGGTTATTAATGTCGGTGCTGGGGATAGTACTGTGTGCTGTTCTCTGGTTCCTGACCCGCAAAAAGGGCGAAGATGTACCGCAAACGGCAACCGAATAGGTCTGATATCCGTACTTTTGCCGCCATGAGATTTCTGACCTTGCTACTGGTGCTGGTTTTGTCTGCTTTTGCCGGATATAGCCAGTTGGAAAAACCGGCTGTACCCACAGCCAAAGAACTTGCTGCCACCAAGGCCGCTGCCGCGAAAGGTAATTCGGATGCCCTGTTCCAAATGGGGCAGTATTATTACTTCGGTACCGGGGTAGCGAAGAACTATGCCACGGCGCAGAAATGGCTATCTAAAGCTGCCGCGAAAAAGAACGCGGGTGCCATGTTGCTCCTGGGCGAGATGTACAAGGAAGGGCTGGGTGTGAAGAAGGATTTTAAACAATCTCTTGAATGGATGAAGAAAGCTGCTAACGCCGGCAGTTCTGATGCCGCCTATGAATTGGGCGAGATGTATGAAGAGGGCAGCGGCGTGCCTGTGAATATGCCGGAGGCGGTGAAATGGTATACCGTTGCTGCCGACAAGGGCGATGTAGATGCGATGATAGCGCTTGGCTTCTGCTATATGGAGGGTCAGGGCATGACCGCTGAACCCAAGCGCGGATCGGACTGGTTTATGAAGGCTGCAGACAAGGGCGAACCGGAGGCTATGCGCTATCTGGGCGACTACTACGCACAGAGCGACCTTGGCAACGATTGCCTCAAAGCCATAGAGTGGTATATGAAGGCTGCAGATGCCGGAGACAGTATATCGGTGAAGCCGGTGGGTGTGCTGGTGATGAAGGATGAATGCCCCGGTGTGAACAAGGAAGATGTAGCGGCGTGGATGAAACGCCATGCAGGTTACAACAATCCTGATGCGTGTTTTTACATGGGGGGCTTTTATGTGATGGGTATAGGTGTGAAGCGCAATGCAGGTAAGGGTATGGAGATGCTGATAAAGGACCGCGAGCTTACCAACTACACCGGTGCACAGCGCAACTTCTCTACCAATAATCTGTTCACTCTGTACAATTCAGGAGAGCTGAAAGAGGAGCAGAAACAGCGTTTGCTCGACTGGTTTGAAACGACAGCGAAGCGCACCAACGACGATGAGATGATGGCCGTAGTGGCGAACATCTATACCAACAAGGAGCGCGCCACCAGCAGCGACTACCGCAAGGGGCTGGACTGGGCGATGAAGTCGGCTGAGCTGGGTAATCCCGGTGGTTGTTTCTGGGTGGGGTTCATTTATTACAAGGGCCTTGGCGACATACGTCAGAATGATACAAAGGCCTTTATGTGGATGCTGAAGGCGGCACAGAAGGGTGATAAAGACGCTATGGCTTTGCTGAGCGAGTTCTACGAATATGGCACCGGCACTGAGCGCAACAAAGACAAAGCGGCTGAATGGAAGAAGAAGGCTGCAAAAGAAGACTAATACTGATCTACTAAAAAACCAATAGCATGAAAAAGCACATTTCCCTATCAGCACTCACGCTTTTGTGTGTGCTCTCTCTTCACGCCACAGTGCGCAAAGTGTACTTCATTGGCAATAGTTATACCTACACCAATAGCATGCCTACCATGCTGCGCGATCTTGCCGCTGCCAACGGCGACACGCTGATATTCGATATGTCGGCGCCGGGTGGCTATACCTTGCAGCAGCACACTACAAATGCGACCACTCTTGCAGGCATCTCCTCTCAGTCGTGGGACGTAGTTGTGATTCATGAGCAAAGCCAGAAGCCATCGTTCTCACCTGCACAGGTTGCTGCGGAAGTTTATCCCTATGCAACCCGTTTAGATAGTTTCATCAATGCTAATGATACTTGTACTGAGACTATGTTCATGATGACGTGGGGGCGCAAGAACGGCGATGCGGCTAATTGTCCGTCTTACCCTCCTGTGTGTACCTATGCAGGTATGCAGGGCCGGCTTCGCGAGAGTTATATGCAGATGGCGCAAGATAACGACGCATCCGTGGCTCCTGTAGGCGCAGCATGGAAGATGGTGGTTGATAGTTTCCCATCAATCGATCTGTACGTGTCAGACGAGTCGCACCCTTCGTTGTCAGGCGGGTACCTGCAGGCATGTGTGTTTTATGCCTCTATTTTCAATAAGCGCAGCATGGGTAGCACCTATACGGGTGGCTTGCCGGCTACAACAGTGAGCGCCCTGCAACGCATAGCAGACAAGGTGGTGTTCGACAGTATCACCCAGTGGCAGCAATACGGCCGTTATCCGCATGCGTCATTTACAAAGGCGCACACCAGTGCATCGGGTGTCACGTTTACCAACAAGTCGCAGCGCGCAGGTGGTTACTTGTGGTCGTTCGGCGATGCAGCTACTGATACAGCAGCTAGTCCGTCGCATAGCTATGCTGCAGCCGGCACCTACACGGTATCGCTTACCGTTACGAATGCGTGCTTCAGCATCACTATAAAGGATACAGTGCGTATAGGCGCTACCACAGACGTATCTGCAGTTTCATCAGTCTCTCCATCCATCATTGTTTCGTGCGGTCAGCCCGGCCATTTTTCGCTTGCTTCAGAGGCGGGTGCTTATGGCAGGGTAGAGCTGTTTGATCTTGTTGGCAGGCTTGTGACTGTGATGGATCTTTCCTCCGGCAGCGCCTCTGCCGAGCTGGTGCCGGGTATTTACTTCTACAGGGCCTATCGCAAGGATGATGCAGCCATCCGGACAGGTCGTTTCACGACTTTCTAACGGTGTTCCGTTTATTGGTATATAGACGATAGGTTAGGCCTTCGTTTATGGCTATTAACGGGCTGTCAGTACCTTTACGGCATGGCCAATAGATTGATCAACGAACAGAGTCCTTATCTCCTTCAGCATGCGCATAATCCGGTAGATTGGTATCCATGGTGTGACGAAGCCTTTGAAATTGCCAAACGAGACCACAAGCCCGTGCTGGTGAGCATTGGTTATGCAGCCTGCCACTGGTGTCATGTTATGGAGCGCGAGAGCTTTGAGGATCCAGCAATAGCGGCCTACATGAATGAGCATTTTGTATGCATCAAGGTAGACCGGGAGGAGCATCCCGACGTGGATCATATGTACATGGATGCTGTTCAAGCGATCAGTGGCAGCGGTGGCTGGCCTCTGAATGTATTCGTCACCCCGGAAAGAGCACCGTTTTACGGAGGTACCTATTTTCCACCCCGCCAGGCATATAGCAGGCCATCTTGGGGGCAACTGTTGCAGCGTATGGACCAGATATGGAACGAGCAGCAGGAAGAGGTGGCCAATCAGGCTGGCCAACTGTTACAGCATCTGCGTCAAGCCTCAATGCGGGTGACCCCGGCTCAGACGCCGCTTACCAGGGAGTTATGCACGCAAGTAGCTGATAATCTGCTTGCTATGGCCGATAAGGAGAAGGGTGGCTTCGGTGCGGCTCCGAAGTTTCCGGGGACAATGGCTATCAGTTACTTGTTGGAGCATTACCGATACACAGGCCATCAGCCGTCGCTTGATCAGGCGTTGTTGAGCCTGGACAAGATGATAGAAGGTGGCATATACGACCAGTTGGGCGGTGGATTTGCGCGCTACTCGACAGATGCCGACTGGCTGGCGCCCCATTTCGAGAAGATGCTTTACGATAACGCATTGCTAATCATTTCTTTGTGCGATGCTTATGCCATTACCGGGAAGGCCCGGTACAAAGAAGTAATAGAGGAGACGATCGCGTTTGCGGAGTGTGAACTGAAGGATGAAACCGGTGGTTATTACAGTGCGCTGGACGCTGATAGTGAAGGAGTTGAGGGTAAGTTTTATACCTGGACCTGGGAAGATTGGATAGCGCATTCCGGAGATGAAAAGGGTATGGCTGCTATGTACTTCGGTGTTGTAATGGAGGGCAACTGGGAGGAGACAAATATCCTGCACGTAGCGGCTGGCGTAAGCAGCGTGGCGGCGGCATTCAATACCACCGAAGAAGATGTGTTTAGGACAGTGAAGGAAGTGAAAGCCAGGCTGCTGAAAGTACGAGGTAAAAGAGTGCGTCCGTTAACGGATGATAAGAGTCTGCTGGCGTGGAATGCACTGATGAACATGGCGATCAGCAAGGCTTCTGTGGCGTTGAGCAATGATAAGTACAAAGCCCGGGCGGTGGAGCATGCGGCATGGATGCTGGATAAGTTTGCGTTGTCTGACGGGCGCATGCTGCACACTTGGAAACAGGGTATTGCCAAGATCACAGCCAAGCTGGATGACTATGCCTATCTGATACAGGCATTGATGCAGTTGCTCTCGCTCACCGGCGATGAGCAGTATGGTTTGAGATCCGGGGAACTTATGAATACAGTGGTCGCTGAATTCGGACGTGAAGATGGCTTTTTCTATTACTCTCCGGCCTCTCAAAAAGATATCCCTGTAAGAAAAGTGGACCTGTATGACGGTGCTATGCCGTCGGCCAATGCGGTTATGGCACACAATCTGTGGCTGTGCGGCATGTGCCTTGATAACAGTGAGTGGGTAGAACGCAGCGAAGTGATGGTGCGGGCAATGGCGATTACAGCAAGCCGGTATGCCTATTCGTTCAGTTACTGGGCCATGCTGGCGCAACGTAACGTGGCCGGAATGAAGACACTTGTGTGTGCCGGTTCGGAGCGGCGGGAGGCCGTTGAAAATCTGAAGCGCAATGCCTTACCGCATTTATTTGCCATTACTTGTGAAAAAGAAATATGCGAATTGCCAATTCTGCAAAAAAAATATTTTGGCGGTAATTTGTCTATATTTGTTTGTTCAGACCAGGCATGCCTGGCACCTGTTAACAGTGTTAACGAGGCTTTGAGCCTTGTTTATCTGTAGAAATAAATGTTAAAAAATTGAAGAATTTCAGATTTTCAGTGAGTTTGAATGGGTAACATTTTTTCGCTGACGCTTGTATTTTTCAAAAAAACTTTGAATATTGTGCATCGGTTTTGTGCTGTAGGTGACAATTGAAGTAATTTATTAGTTGCAAAAATTGCAAAAACAATAGACAGTAGTATGAAAAAAACTTCCCTGAAGGTCTCGGCTTTGGCATTGTTAGCGCTAGCTGCAAGCTGCGGAAATCCGAGCTCCAACGGCCAACTTGTAGGTGATCAAACGAGGATGAGTTATAAGGCACCGTTGCCTATAGGTATGATGTACGTCCCTTCAGGTTCCTTCAAAATGGGAGCCAGTGATGAGGATGTTCGCGGCAGAAATGACGCGACCGTGCATACTGTGCAGATGGTTGGATTTTACATGGATGCAACCGAGATCTCGAATCAGGAGTATCGTCAGTTCACTAACTGGGTACGCGACTCTATAGCAAATACCATTCTGGGTAATTTCAAAGATAATCCTGATGGTACGCAGCGTGTAGATTACAAGCGCATCAACTGGAAAGACCCTGAGTTGCAAGATCAGCTTGCTTCACTCTTTGTGCCTGCCGAGCAATCGGGTTGGGGACGTAAAGAGATGGACGCGACCAAATTGGTTTACACATACCGCACATTCGACTATGCAGGATCTATCCAGCATCCTACAGAGTCTCGCAGCAAATACATCGTTCAGCACGATGTGCCTGCATATCCTGACACTACGGTGTGGATGCGTCAGTTCAACTATGCGTTCAACGAGCCGATCGCAATGCAGTATTTCTGGTTCCCCGGCTTCAACAGGTACCCTGTTGTAGGCGTTAATCACAAGCAGGCAAGTGCGTTCTGTGTTTGGAGGACAAACATTTGGGTAGCAGAGCGTGACAAAGCTCATATGTACACTGAACATCGCTTCCGTCTCCCTACAGAGCAGGAGTGGGAGTGGGCAGCACGTGGTGGTCGCAATCAGTCTCCTTATCCATGGGGTGGTCCGTACATCATCAACAAAAAAGGATGTTATCTGGCGAACTTCAAACCAATGCGCGGCAACTACGCAGCGGACGGAGGTTTGTACACAGTTCCGGTTGATAAATATAACGCTAACGACTACGGTCTGAAGAATATGGCCGGTAACGTATCGGAGTGGACCAATTCAGCTTACTTCGGAAGTTCTTACAATCATATGTCTGATATGAACCCGAACGTTGCGTATAACGCGAAAGACAACGATCCTTTGTACATGAAGCGTAAGGTGGTTCGCGGAGGTAGCTGGCGCGATGTGTCTTACTACCTGCAGGTCAGCACCCGCGATTACGAATTTGAGGATACTTCAAAAGCGTACATCGGTTTCCGTTGCGTATATACAGAGGTTAACCCTGCATTGAGCAACAGGCGCCCGATGAGGTAATAGGACCACAGATAAAACACACCTAAACAAGAAAATAAACATTAACAGTAAAAGAAAAACGGATAAAAAATGAATTCGATCGTAATATTCTTTGAAACGGACAGGGGTAAATATTTTAAGAACCTTGTGATCGGCCTTGGTGCATCGGTGGTTCTGTTGGGAGCGCTTTTCAAGATCCAGCACTGGCCCGGTGGTAGTATCATGCTTACCCTGGGAATGTCTGTGGAGGTGTTCCTGTTTGCCCTGTTAGGACTTCTTCCTCCTCACGCTGATTATTACTGGGAGCGTTTCTATCCGGATATCACTAAAAATCCACATGTGGAGGCGGTTGAGAAATATGGTAAGGACGCACACAAGAAGGAAAGTTCTGTGAAGTCTCTTGACAAAATGCTGGATGAGTCTTCTATCAATCCTCAAGTGATCAAGCGTCTTGGTGAGAATTTCCAGAAGTTCGGTCAGACGGTTGATCAGATCAAAGATATATCTGAAGTTACAGCTGCTACCGGTGCTTACTCTGCAAGCGCCCGCGACGCTGCGAAGGCTCTCGGTGAAATGAAGGAAACGTTTGCAGGTGCAACCAAAACAATGGGCGCATTCAATACAGCTGCTGACGATACGATGAAGTTCCACGAGCAGGTGAAAGTTCTTTCGAAGAACCTCGGTACGCTGAATCAGATCTACGAAGTGGAACTGACAGATGCAAACAACCACCTGAAAGCTATGAACAAATTCTACAGCAATCTTGTAAACGCTTCTGAATCTATGGCTAACAGCGCTAAAGACGCTGCGAACACTAAAGAGCAGATCGCGCTTTTGGCTAAGAACCTTACTGTTCTTAATCAAATATATGGCAACATGCTCTCTGCAATGCAGGGTCGTTAATTGCCGTTATTGAGAACAAGAAATGTAACTATATTACTAACGAATAGTAAAAGATAAAGAATGTCTATACCTAAAGAGCCGCGGCAGCTCATGATCAACCTGATGTATCTGGTTTTGACAGCCCTGCTGGCCCTAAACGTATCAAACGAGATCCTGAACGCCTTCAAGACGTTGAGTATGAGTATCGACAAGTCTAACCAGTCGATAGAGCAGAAAACGGCGGAGGTTTATGCAGCGATCAAAGAGAACGAAAAACAGCCGGGTCAGGCTGAAAAAGTTCGTCCGTACAGGGAAAAAGCAGACGAAGTAGTGAAGCGTTCGGACGAATTTGTTAAATACCTGAACGACTGGAAGAGGAGGATAGTACTTGAGGGCGGTGGCTACTCGGAAAAAGATAGCACACTTCCTGATAAAATGGATAATATTGATGCAACCACTTTGCTGCTTGTTGAAAAACATGGTGGGGACACACTACGTGAGAAGATATCAGCAATGCGTCAGTTCCTTTTGGAACAGGTAAAACCATCTGACTCTGCGGCTATGGCACGAACAATGCCGTTACAAGTTGTTCCTGCAGTAAAAAATGAGCACAATCCAACAGGTGACTGGTCTATTGAGAATTTCGAGCATATGCCTGTAATGGCGGCGCTTGCATTGTTTGCAAAGTTCCAAAATGACGTGCGTGCAAGTCAGGCAGCTGTGATCAACAAACTTTTTGAAGAAGCTCACTTGAAGGACATCAAATTCGATACTATTGCTGCGGTTGCTGTGCCTAAAACAAGCTACGCGCTTGAGGGTGACAAGATCGAAGCATCTATCCTTTTGGCTGCATTCAACAAGAGCAACAAGCCTGAAGTAAAAGGGATGAGCGGTGGTGGTTCTACAAAACCTGCCGAAAATGGTGTTGTTCCGTGGGAAACTGTTGCGAAAGGTACAGGACTCCAGACTATTAAAGGTAAGATCGAGCTCCAAACAGAGCAGGGTGTTATCTCAAGGGATTGGAAGTTTGAGTACATGGTGGGTACCACCGGTGCTTCTATGCAGCTTGACAAGATGAACGTGTTCTATATCGGTGTGCCTAACCCTGTTACAGTAGCAGCGGCTGGTTACTCGGTAGAAGATGTTTCGCTCAACATTCCGGGAGCTACTGTGCGTGACTCTTCACTGAAAGGTCACTACAATGTGCTTGTTGACAAGATCGGTAAGGTGACGGTAGCTATTAACGCAAAAACTAAAGAAGGGCCGATTAAGCAGGTGGGAAGCATGGAGGTACGTGTTAAGCGTATTCCTGACCCGATCGTGAAAGTTGGCGGAACGCCTGGTGGAGGCATGCCTGCATCATTGTTCCGTATACAGATCGCTCCTGCGGCGATTCTTGAAAACTTCGATTTTGATGCGAAATTCAAGATCACACAGTTTGAATTCAGTGTGTTGCCAAAAGGAAGGGAAGTTGTTGGTCCGTTTAAAACAACAAGCCCAACTGGATGTCGCTTCAGTGACAGGCCTGACATTAAGAAAGCTATGGATATGTTGCGTCCTGGTGATAAAGTCTTTATCGAAGGTATCAAATCAGTTGGTCCGGACGGCAAGGTCAGGGATCTCGCTTCACTGGTGTTCTCGTTGAACTAGAAATTTTGAGTAAATAAGTTAAGTAAAATAGTTAACATAGTAAAAAATTACAGAAGGATATGACCGTTCTGAAATCATACAAGCTTACAGTTGCAGCAATGCTGATGATGTGTGGCAGTTCAGTTTTCGCACAGTCGGGTTCTGCCGATCCAATGGTGTCGGGATCAAACTCGGGTGTAAACAAAGACTGGTTGCCGTCGCGCACGCCGGATGGTGCTTACGATCGCATTCCAATGAAGGATCGCATGAGGCAGCCAATTCCATGGCAGAACATCAGGGAATCCGACATCCTGTGGAAGAAGAGAGTTTGGCGCGAGATCGATACCCGCGAAAAACAGAACGTTGCTTTCAGGTATGCCGGCGATGAACACACCGGAGGTGGTATGTTCATTGAGATCCTGATAGACGCCATCAAAAAAGGAAAGATCGTTGCATACGGTACTTTCGATGATCGTTTTACTACTGTTCTTACAAAGGAGCAGATCATGGAAAAAGTTGCCGGCAAGAGAGATACTGTTGTCGTGGAGGACGTGACTACCGGTGAAGAGATCCGTCAGGTGCGTATCTCTGACTTCAGGCCGGAGACCATCACACGTTATAAAATTAAAGAAGACTGGATATTTGACCGCAATCAAGGTCAGATGGTAGTGCGCATAGTGGGCATCGCTCCTGTTCAGGACCTCTATGGTGATGATGGAGTTTACCGTGGTCCTCAGTCAATGTTCTGGTTATACTATCCGGATATCCGTGGCCTGTTGGCAAACTATGAGGTGTTCAATCCACAGAACGATATGTTCCGCGCAACGTGGGATGAGTTCTTTGAGTCGAGGATGTTCTCAAGCCGCATCACGAAAGTGAGCAATCCGTTCGGATCTATCGGTGGTGGATACGGAGAAAGTTTCCAGGACCGTATGAATCCTATGGAGTCTCTCTACGAAGGCAAGAAAGTTGCCGAAGAGATATTTAATAAGGAACACGATATGTGGGTATACTAATATCCTCATCAGATTCAGCTAATTTTGCAGAAAATACAAAAGCCTCCGTTTACGGGGGCTTTTTGATACCAACCCCAAGCGAAAATCGGACGTAAATGAGTGTAGAAAAACCAACCCTTGAAGTGTGCTTGTCGCCTGCTTTGTTGCACCTGTATAACACCAGGGGGGCTGTTGTAGTTATCATCGACATTTTCAGAGCAACCTCCACGATCACCGCGGCGTTGCATAATGGGGCCCGGAGTGTTGTGCCGGTGGCGTCTGTGAAAGAGTGTATTGAGTTAGGTCAGCAGATTCCCGATAGCCTTACCGCCGGTGAGCGCGATGGTAAGGTAGCGGAGGGCTTGCAGTACGGGAATTCTCCTCTTGAGTATCCTGAGTCATTTATTAAGGACAAGACACTGGTGCTTACAACGACAAACGGGACAAGGCTGCTGCACATGGTGCAGGATGCCGCTGAGATCGTCATCGGGTCGTTCCTTAACCTATCAGTTCTGTGCGATTATCTTTTGGCTCAGAATAAAAATGTGCTCCTGGGTTGTGCGTCGTGGAAAGATAAGTTCAATCTGGAGGATACACTTTTTGCCGGTGCGGTGATAGACCGTATCGGTGGTTCTTTTGACATTAACTGCGATGCAGCAAGAGGAGCCTTCCATTTGCATCGTGCGACGGGAGGTGGAAATTACATTGAATTCCTTAAAGACAGTTCGCACTACAAAAGACTGTCGGCATATGGATTACAGCACGACATGGAATATTGTTCCACACCTGATCTGCACCCTGTGGTGCCGAGGTTGCGCGGCAATGAGATAGTCATTGTGAATTGACCGGTGGGACCGATTCTTACTGAATAAGCACCTCATATCTACGTATATTTGCTCAGGTAATAGTTAAGGCGTGTCTGATGCCGTTTTGAACTAACAAACGGTATCATAAGTGCGCCTTATACATTTACGGAACAATAAACAGAATATATGAAATTGACCTTACAGTTACGGGCTGTCCAGAAGATGCTGGCTGTTATTGTGTTGCTTCTATCGTCATTTGTGGCGAGCGCTGCTCTTCCACCCATCACCGGAACTGCAAGCGTATGTGAAGGTAGTGCGACAACATTAAGCAACACCACACCCGGCGGTACCTGGATAAGCGGCGCTCCGTCAATCGCGACAATATCGACTGCCGGCGTGGTAACGGGCATTGCAGCAGGAACGTCCAACATTACCTATACGGACGGAGTAAGCTCGGTTTATGCGGTAGTTACGGTGAATGCGATACCCGCGACAATTGTGGGTACTTCAGTAGTTTGTGTGGGTGGATCTGCCACGTTGACGAATGCTACTCCGGGTGGTTTGTGGACCAGTTCAAATCCGGCAATTGCAACAATTAGTTTCAGTACCGGCATCGTAACAGGCACTTCAATGGGAACAACATTGATATCTTATGTGATCCCATCGGGTTGTGCAGCGGTAAAAATACTTACAGTAAATCCGATTCCTGTGACCACAGTGGGTAGTTCCATCGTTTGTGTAGGAACCAGCACTACTTTTACAGCAAGCCCTATCGTCGGCGTGTGGACTACAAGCCCGGCCGGAGTTGTTTCGGTGGGTACGCCGGGTATCACAGGCCTGTCGGCAGGAATAGCTTCCATTACTTATACGGCAGGTGGTTGTGCAACATCCAGGAGTATAACTGTTAATCCGGCGATAGCGTCGATAACCGGTGTGATGAGTGTCTGTGTGGGGTCTGCAACAACCCTTAGCAATACAACCACGGGTGGAACGTGGTCGTCAAGCAACGTAGGTGTGGCAGTAGTGAGCAGCACAACCGGGATAGTAACCGGCAACAGTCTGGGCACTGCTACAATATCTTACACTGTTGGTGGATGTGTAACGACGGCGGTAGTGTCGGTGAGTACTACGCCGAGTGGAATAACCGGTCCGGCGAGTGTGTGCGTGGGTTCTACGATCAGTTTGACCGGATACGGAGGCGTTAGTGCCACGTGGTCTTCGGGTGCCACATCGGTAGCGACAGTTGGCACAGGTGGAGTTGTGTCAGGAGTGGCTATGGGTATTGCGAATATCACTTACAATTCGGGATGTGGCGTGGTATCACGTATAGTTACGGTGAATTCTTCGTGTGCCGGAACCCCGGTTACGGGAGGTGTAAGTGCCAGTACCTCAATTGTGTGCAGCGGAACTTCGCTTACGTTGAATCTTCCAACCTACACTCCGGTTTGCGGCCATGCGATACAGTGGCAATATTCGCCCGATGGTCTTTCGTGGACAACGCTGCCGGGTGCAACAACAGTTCCTTATACATTTGCGCCAACGGCAGCCTATTATTATCGCTGTGGTATCACGTGTGTATCAGGTGGTACTTCGGCATTCTCGGGTCCGGTATTTGTAGGTGTTGATTTTTCTATCGGAAGCTACTCCGTGATCTCCTCGCCTGACACGGCATGCAATGCAACTCACTTCTATATTGCTGGTTGTGGTGTTTCACCTATGTTCAGTGTGCGTACTTATTTTGGTGATGGTGATACGCTTACAACTGCTCTGAGCACTACAACATTGAGCGATGCCCATATCTACCACACCTATTCACTGCCGGGTACTTACACAGTAAAACATATCCTGTTCAATGGTGCAACTCCCGAGGATACTGTTACGTTCAACTATACCTATAACTTCTGCCGAACGTTACCCATAAGGTTCTATTTTGATGCCAATCTGAATTGTGCATTTGATGCAGGTGATACCTACAATGCGGCTCAGGTTTCGGTGCGTATAGATTCGGCGGGTGTGCCGGTAGATACTATTACAGCGACAGGAGGATTCTACTACAAAGCATATGGGGCGCCCGGCACGGTGTATGCATTCCGTCCGTATGCTGTAGAGGGAGGTCTGGTCGTAGCTTGTCCGGCTTCTGCAGTGATCTACGATACGATAGTCTCTTATGTGAATACTTATGTTCCGAAATATTTCGGGATCAGGTGCGGAACGGCCAGCAGCGGGTTTGATCTGAAAGTGCTGTCAACTACATCATCGGGAATTCACACACAGCGTTTTAATATAATGGTTACCAACCGTTATTGCACGGCTGCGACTCCTACACTTACTGTAAAGCACAGCACCAAGTATGGATATTTCCCGGGCATCTCCCCATGCTATATGACAAGTCCGACGCCTAGTACAGTAGCCGGCAATGTTATCACATGGACTTTGCCGGCAATGGCTGCAAACAGCACAACCATGGTGACGCTTTGGCTGGAGCGGACACCGGCTATCGGGCCTTATCTGACACCAGGTGATACTGCATACAGCGAGATATCAGTTTCACCTACCACCGGAGACTTTGATCTTTCAAATAACGTGATCAACAAGGTTGATACGGTGCGGTCTTCATTTGATCCTAATGATATTGCCGTGTCTCCGGAGGGATATATTTTGCCTTGTACACAACTACAGTATAAGGTGCGTTTCCAGAATACAGGAAATGATACTGCACGTAACATCTATGTGCTGGATACACTTTCGGCTGACCTCGATCCTACAAGTCTGCAGGCAGTGATATCTTCTCACCCGATGTTTGTGAGTGTTATCAACGATGGGGTACGTAACATAGCTAAGTTTGAGTTTACAGGTATCAATCTGCCTGACTCATCACATCACGGATTGAGTGAAGGAATGTTCTTGTTCAACATCAAGGCGAAGAGCACATTGGCAGATGGAAATGAGATCAGGAACCGGGTGGGTATTTACTTTGATGAAAACCCTGTGGTGATGACCAATGAGGTAGTGAATACCGGGGGCATTGCTCCAATAACCGGCCCGTCGGATGTGTGCATAGGTTATCCTGCGCAGTTCCGCGATATCACGGCCGGTGGTTATTGGGCAAGTAGCGTTGCGGCAGTTGGCACTATCGGAACCGCTGGAGTGATGAGTGGACTCACCGCCGGAACTACAGTTGTAAGTTACACGGTAACCAATGCATGTACATCGCGCACGGCTACCAAGCTTGTGACAGTGAATCCGGTGGTGTCACCAACGATCTCCATTTCGAGCGTACCCGGTGATACGGTGTGTGCGGGTACGAGCGTAGCGTACACGGCTGCATT
The DNA here is from genome assembly GCA_044348585.1 of Flavipsychrobacter sp. Taxonomy (GTDB): domain Bacteria; phylum Bacteroidota; class Bacteroidia; order Chitinophagales; family Chitinophagaceae; genus Nemorincola. The sequence goes on along the minus strand of JBIKSN010000034.1, from coordinate 3,946 downwards.
CACCTATCCGGGTTCAGCGCCGGTATATACCTGGAGGGTGAATGGCGTGAGTGTGGGCAGCGGCCCTACATATAGTTACATACCGGCAGTGGGTGACACGGTGAGTGTGACTCTTGCAAGCAGTCAGGCATGTGCCATGCCATCAATTGTGGCAGACACGCTGCCCATGACGGTGATACCTATGGCAATGCCTGTGGTGACCACAGGAGTGAGCCCTGACGATACCGCATGTGAAGGCACTCCTGTCACCTTCAATGCAACGCCATCGTACGGTGGATCGACGCCTTCATATATCTGGACTGTGAACAGTGCCGTAGTGGGTGGTAGTTCTTCCTATGTATATACTCCGACCAATGGCGACATAGTTGTGTGCAGTATGGTGAGTAATTTCAGGTGTCGACTGACAGATACTGTGAACAGTGCGTCGATCAACATGACAGTCGATCCGCTTTATATTCCCGATATATCGCTGAGCGCATCCCCCGGCTTGTCTGTTCCGGCGGGTACACCTGTCACTATTACTGCTACTGTTGTGAATGGAGGTCCGTCGCCTGAGTATGAATGGTTGGTGAATGGCCTTCTGATACCGGGGGCAACCACCAATACATTTACCAGTAGCACGCTGGCCGACTATGATTCTGTTGTTTGCAGGGTTACCGGTAGCGGTGTGTGCAGTATTGTTTCCTTCAATTACGTTTATGTAACGATCACACCAAGTTCAGTCAATGACGTAACGTCAGGAAATGACCTTTATCTTTTCCCGAACCCGAATAAAGGCGGGTTCAACATCAGAGGTATAGTGGGTGATCAGGTAGGAGAAAATATTTCCTTCAGTGTCACTAATCTGTTGGGACAGGAGGTATATTCCGGAATAGTGGAAACCGGTTCAGGAGGTGCGATACAGCATTATATAAATTTACATGACGGAGTAGCCAATGGTGTCTATGTACTTACGATGACCAAGGGAGAGGCCAAGAAGATGTTCCGATTTGTTGTGGAACGCTAACGGGCGACCGCTTACCATAAATGGTGTAGATTTGGTGTTGCTATGGCAATGATCACTGTTCCTGAAGCGGATGTGCTGATTTTATCGAATATTGCATCGTTCGGTATCGAGGAGGTGCCATTCATGAGTGCGCAAGGCAGGGTGCTGGCGCAAGATATATATGCCGACAGGCCAATACCGCCGTTTGATCGCGTGACGATGGACGGCATTGCGATATCATTTTCGTCTTTTCAACGAGGCTTGCGTAGATTCCGTGTTGCGGCAACGATGGCTGCCGGAGATGAAGCGGTGTTGCTGGAAAGCAGCGAAGACTGTGTGGAGATAATGACCGGTTGCGCGTTGCCGTCAGGTGCGGATACAATTGTGCGGTATGAAGATGTTACGGTTGAAGGCGGTGTAGCAACTATCAAAACGGATACGATAAAGCAGGGCGCCAACTTGCACAGAAAAGCTTCAGACAAACAATCGGGCGAGGTAGTGGTGCATGCCGGTACTATTGTTGATGATGCAGTGGTGAGCATGGCTGCATCCGTTGGGGCTGCTATTTTGAAGGTGCGTAAGCTGCCAACGGTTTTGGTGGTATCCACCGGCGATGAACTGGTGGACATAGGCGAAATTCCTACGCCGTTTCAAATAAGACGTTCCAATAGTTATACGATCTCTTCTGTATTGAAGCGGTTGGGAATTGCGGCGGAACAAATGCATGTCAATGACAACGAATCTGCAATAGAGAACCTTCTTGATACTGCGCTTGCGAATTATGATGTGCTCCTTCTGAGCGGTGGGGTATCTATGGGGAAATACGACCATTTGCCGGCAACGCTGCAAAGAAAGGGAGTGACCGAAGTTTTTCACAAGGTGCAGCAGCGGCCCGGAAAGCCGTTCTGGTTCGGAACGAGTGAGAAGGGGACAACGGTGTTTGCCTTTCCCGGGAATCCCGTTTCGGCCTTTCTGTGTCTACACCGGTATTTTTTGCCTTGGCTGCGTGCCAGTGGTGGTCTCAAGCAGCCTGCATATTTTGCAGTTCTGGGGGCTGACGTGACCTTTGTACCGTCATTGCAGTATTTTCTACAGGTAGTGGTGAGTCAGGAAGATAATGGGCAGCTTGTGGCACAGCCGTTGCACGGCAACGGATCGGGGGATTTTTCTAACTTGCTGCAGGCAAATGCATTTATTGAACTGCCTGCCGACAGGTCAGACTTTGCGGCTGGTGAAATATTCAGGATATGGCCATTTAAAAATATCATAGCTTAATGAGTGGATTTACACATTTGGATGAAGGAGGGCAGCCATCAATGGTTGATGTATCGGCCAAGCAGATAACCAGGCGGACGGCACGGGCGCGCAGTATTGTGGTGCTGCCTCAGGAAGTGATGCTGCATTTTGTGAACGGAGAGATCAATGCCCCGAAAGGAGCCGTTTTCCAGACGGCCATCATTGCCGGAATTATGGCCGCAAAAAGGACCGGAGAACTTATTCCACTGTGTCATCCGCTGGGAATGGATAATTGCAACATCACGGTTGCTGTAAATGAAGCCAACGAGGTGGTCGTAGACTGTACCGCATCGGTAAGCGCTAAGACAGGGATAGAAATGGAAGCGTTGGTGGGTGCGAGCGTGGCCGCGTTGACAATATATGATATGTGCAAGGCCATGAGCCACGATATTGTGATTAGGGAGACCAGGTTGATGGAAAAGACGGGAGGTAAACGTGATTTTAAAAGAGATTGATTCCCGGGAGATGGCAGCATTGTACGGATTGGTTTTGGCAGGAGGTCGAAGCGTGAGGATGGGACGCGATAAGGGGGCTATGGTTTGGCATGGCACCGAGCAACGCGTATATGCAGCGGATCTATTAAGTAACTTCTGCGAGAAAGTGTTTATTTCATGTCGTGCCGGGCAGGAGGATGATTTGAGGGGCAGTTATCCTTTGCTGGTCGACAGTGTGGAGGGTAGTGGCCCGATCGTAGCTCTTCTGACAGCCTTTGAACACCGTGCTGATGTTGCATGGTTGGTGCTTGCCTGCGACCTACCGCTAATAACAGGGGCTACTCTGGCGTTCCTTTCGGCTAACCGGGATGAAAACTTGCTGGCAACAACGTTTAAAAGTCCGTTTGACGACTTGCCGGAGCCCTTGGTTACAATATGGGAACCTGCCGCCGCCCCGATCCTGAGACAGCATTTGATTGATGGTTTCAGGTGCCCGAGAAAGGCATTGATCAGAAATGAAGGCGGTATTAAGCTCCTTTCTCCGCCGTCTCCTGACGATCTGATGAATACAAATACCCCTGAAGATGCCGAACAAGTTGTTCAGATTCTGGCTCAGAGGGCCAAAATTTGAGTATAAGGGACGATTTCGAGCGGGAAATCAGGATATTGTGCAAAGTAATTCATTGTCTACCCAACCAAAACAAGACGTAATCTGTCTTTTTAATGCAACAGGATCGTTAGATGGAATTCGCGTTCATTTGAAGGTTCTGTTATGCAGTACAGGTCTTTACACATCAATTATAGGTGTTATAGTATAAAAGAATTTGTTATGAGGAAAAACTACTTTTTTTTACTTTTTGGTCTTGCGTTTTTGTTCAATGTGGGCTCTGCCAATGCCCAGTTGGTAGGAACAAACTGTTATCTGCAGGGTAGGTACCTTGAGATAGGTATGAATAACAACGCATCGTTTGGTACATGTAGTGGTATTCCGCCCACGTACCACCCTCACACACCCGGTACAGGTAATCTGGCTGAGGTTTATGACTGGGGCAAGGATGGCTGGGCAACCGGTACTCCGCCCTTTATGGGAGACTATACGTATCCGGGTTCTCCGTTTGAAGGATGGGAGCTGCAGATAGGTGGCGGTCGTGTTCAGGCGTTTCAGAACTGTGCGGGTACTATGACTGCATCAGTAGGAGGTATGACGATGACGGGTAACCTGACCGCATAC
>JBIKSN010000247.1:0-4811 GCA_044348585.1 Flavipsychrobacter sp. | reverse complement strand
AGTGCCGCACGCATGTCGGGATTGGCTTTTGTCGTATTCACCACCCAGTCGTTGCCAAATGCTTTGGACCACGTACCTATGTCTGCCTTATAATTCGGATCCTTTGTAGTGATAAAATCAGGGATCATGCCGGGTATATTCCTGCTGCCATCGTCCTTTGCATACCAGTCTGATTTTGATGGAGTGTTGTAATTTAACAAAGTACCTGTTGTCAGGTCGCGGTGCGAAGCCTGCATACTGAACGTTACCTTATTAGCGTCAGGGATAGACGAGGTATATACTTTCACCATACCGCCTGCAAAATCACCCGGCAATTCGGGGGAGGGTGTCTTGAAGATCAGGACCCTGTCTATGAGACCGGAAGGAATCATGTCAAATGAGAATGCTCTCTTGTCTGATTCGCTACTTGGTGTAGCTGCATCATTCAGAAATACTGTATTGTATCGGTCGGGTAAGCCTCGTATAATTATAAACCGGTCATCTTGAATGGTCACGCCGGGAATGCGCTTCACTACGTCCGCGGCATTCCGGTCCATCGTCTTCGATATCTGTGCGGCGCTGGTGCCACTTACCACAGTGCTGCTGGCTTTTATCTCGTTAATGACGGCATTTTCTGTGTTTGTAATGCGCGCAGACCGCACCTCTCCGCCCTTCAGCTCGTTTACTTCGGGCATCATCTTCATGTCCAGCACTATGTCTCTGCCGGAAGAAATAGTGACGCTTTGGCGGGTGGTCTTGTACGTTGCATAGGCAAATGTTACCTCATACACGCCGTCGGGAAGTGTTGAGATCTCATATTTTCCATCAAAATCAGATATTGCTCCTTTTCCTGAGGGTGATATTGAAACAACAACTCCGGTAAGCGGTCCGCTATTCCTGGAATCCGTGATCGTTCCGCGAAGTGTCGCCGCAAATGACGCATTTACAAAACAAAGTAGTACTACAAAGGGTAAAGATCTCAGCATTGCTTTTTAACGACGAAAGTAGCCGTTCAGTGTTGAGAGCATGTTACCGACATATTACCATATAATTAGCCGGACGTTAGGTTATTATTACCTGCATTACTTATCCTTAAATCCAATTCGCACATGAGAGCCGTCGCAAAATGGCTTGTTGGCTGACGCACCACAGCGGCAGAATGCGGTGACTTTTGTGCGTGTTGCTTCATTGCCACTGCTATCCTTTACGGTAAGATTTCCATACACCAAAAGCGGACCATTTGCCATTGCTTCCACAGTGGTGGTGGCATGCGTTTCCGTTCCATCCGCACTTTCGGAACCTTCTACTATGTAACTCAATGCACCTGATGGGCATTTTGCCACCTGTTCCATTATGCGGGCCTCATCGGCGCCATCCATATTCACCCATGGTTTCAATCGGGGATTAAATACCTCCACCAAACCTTTCCAGCACTTTGTGGAATGGGTGCACTGATCCGGCTTCCAGATAACCGTAAGATTCCCCTTCCTGTACTTCTTTGTGATATGCTCCATGAAATAGTATTTGTGTGCGTACTAAAGATAGCTTATACGAATAGAAATTTATCACTTGAATCCGATCTCCATCGGCACTTCAAAAAGCACTAACTCGCTATTTGTGTTGGCAGTGATGTCAAAAGTATCGGTATCACTTATGCCCATTGCGTCACGGTGGCTCAATGTCTGGTCCTTGATGGTGACCGACCCGGATATAACAAAGACATAGGCACCGTGTCCCGTGCTTTTCAATGTGTGCGATACAGTGGCGCCGCTGTCCATATCGGACCTGAAGATCCTTGCATCCTGATGTATTTTCAGTCCCTCTTCATCGGTATCTATAGAAGACACCAGCAACTGCAATCTGTTTTTCCGGCCTTCTTCGTCAAAGAACTTCTGGTCGTACTGTGGTTGCACATTTCGCTTGTCGGGGAATATCCACGTCTGCAAGAGATTGACCTCCTCATGATGATCCGGATTGAATTCGCTGTGAAACACACCTGTACCCGCGCTCATCACCTGTACCTCGCCCGGGTAAATGGTCTGTTGATGGCCCATACTGTCTTTATGTGCCAGCTCTCCCGAAAGTACAATAGTGATTATCTCCATATTGTCGTGCGGGTGCTTGCCAAAACCCATGCCCCCTTTAACAATGTCGTCATTCAATACCCGGAGCGCACCATAGTGAATGCGGGAAGGATCGTACCAGCCTGCGAAACTGAATGAATGCCTTGCGTTCAGCCATCCGTGATCGGCATGACCGCGCTGGTCGGCGGGATGAAAAACTAACTTAGCCATAAAATCTTTGTTTTGAATTATTAATAGATGTACATACATCTATCCAAACTGTATGCCAAACACGTGGTCGGACAAAGTTGCAGAAATATCGGCAGATATTCAGCACGCTTTCCCTGCCGGTAGCAACATGTCAGTTAAAGAGAATATAAAACGCCGCAACTGCATGAGGTGTGTTTTTGATTATCTTGCAGCTAAGAGAATAAAGTGCGCCTTATTACGCTCACCTGTTCACTAAACACATAGTTATAAGCATGGCACAAACGATATTAGTCATTGACGATGAAAAAGCTATACGCAAAGCCCTTAATGAGATCCTGACTTTTGAAGGATTCACCGTAGATGAAGCTGCAGACGGAGCTGAAGGCGTAAAGAAGATAAAAGAGAACAACTACGACTGCATTCTCTGCGACATAAAAATGCCCAAGATGGACGGCATGGAGGTATTGCAGATAGCCAAGCAGGAAAAACCGGATATACCATTTATCGTCATTTCAGGTCACGGAAGCATAGAGACCGCAGTAGATGCGGTAAAAAGGGGCGCTTACGACTACATCTCTAAACCACCTGACCTTAATCGCTTGCTTATCACGTTGCGTAACGCTATGGACAAAAAGCTGCTGGTTGCCGAGACCAAACAGCTACGGAAACGTATCTCCCGCGGATACGAAATGATAGGTGCCAGTGAGCCTATGATGCGCATCAACGAAACTATAGCAAAAGTGGCTCCGACGGATGCAAGAGTGCTCATCACGGGTGAGAATGGCGTGGGTAAAGAATTGGTGGCACGCCGCATCCACGAACTGAGCAACCGCTCATCAGGGCCAATTGTAGAGGTAAACTGCGCTGCAATACCGTCGGAACTTATTGAAAGTGAGTTATTCGGTCACGAAAAAGGCTCTTTCACATCGGCTATCAAACAAAGAATAGGCAAATTTGAACAAGCCAATGGCGGTACCCTATTCCTGGATGAAATAGGGGATATGCATCTGGACGCCCAGGCAAAGATGTTGCGCGCACTGCAAGAGGGTAAAATAACTCGTGTGGGAGGCGAAAAAGAGATTAAAGTAGATGTACGTGTACTTGCCGCCACTAATAAAGATCTGATGGCGGAAGTGGAAGCGAAACGTTTCCGTCTGGACCTTTACCACCGTTTAAGTGTGATACTCATTCAAGTACCATCATTGAACGCACGCAGAGACGATATACCGGCACTTATTGCACATTTCATGCGCGATATAAGCGAGGAGTACAAACAACCGCAGAAAGAAATAGAAAATCACGCCATAGAAGCCCTGAAGGAACACAACTGGACCGGGAACATACGGGAGCTGCGCAATGTTGTGGAGCGCCTGATCATCCTTTCAGACAAAACGATAACCAAAAAGGATGTGGAACTATACATACTCAGGTAATCGGCATCTTCCGATCCTACTAAAAAATGCCGCTCCAAAGAAGCGGCATTTTTTGTTGGTGTTCCTTAAAGAAAAACCGCTGCAGTTAACTGCAGCGGTTTGAATGAATTTACATCTAATTAATGCGATTCCTCACCAGGCCTCAAAGGAGTGGTCTGAGGGATGAAGTCGTTTCCGTTACCATCATCTTTATAATCATAAGGCCAACGATGCACCTCAGGGATATCACCTTCCCAGTTACCGTGACCGGGATTGATGGGCGTAGTCCACTCGAGCGTAGTAGAACCCCATGGATTTAAAGTAGTGAGCTTGCGTCCTTTGAATATGCTGAAGAAGAAATTGAACACAAACAGCAATTGGGCGAAGAATACTACCGTTGCTACGATACTAATGAAACCATTGATGCTCTGGAAGTTTTTGAATGACTCCCATGCTGAATAGTCGTAGTAACGACGTGGCATACCGGCAATACCCTCATAGTGCATTGGCCAGAAAATGAGGTATGCGCCGATAAACGTCATGAAGAAGTGTATGTAGCCCAACGTGTTGTTCATGTACCTACCATACATCTTAGGGAACCAATGATAAACGCCGGCGAACATACCGAAGAATGCTGACACACCCATTACAATGTGGAAGTGTGCGACCACGAAGTAGGTATCGTGCAGGTGGATGTCAAGAGCCGAGTTACCAAGGAAGATACCTGTAAGACCGCCGGAGATAAACAGCGATACGAAACCAAGCGCAAACAACATTGGAGGATTGAAGCGGATATTGCCGCGCCAGATTGTAGTGAGCCAGTTAAACACCTTTACCGCAGAAGGAACAGCGATAAGCAACGTAAGCAACACGAATATTGAACCGAGGAACGGACTCATACCTGTTACAAACATATGGTGCGCCCACACAAGGAAAGCGAGGAATGTGATACCGACCAACGAGATCACCATCGCAAAATAGCCAAAGATAGGCTTGCGGCTGTGTGTAGAAAGTACCTCGGACGCCATACCCATACCAGGCAACATGATGATGTACACCTCTGGGTGACCGAGGAACCAGAACAAGTGCTGGTAAAGGATAGCAGAACCACCGATGTTAGGAAGCGCCTTACCACCTATGAAGATCT
>JBIKSN010000033.1:0-18399 GCA_044348585.1 Flavipsychrobacter sp. | reverse complement strand
AAGAATTTGATATGATTGCCGCGCCACTGAAACTGAAAGTGCCGGCCATTATTTTGCTGAACAAGACCGATACGGTGAAGGACAAAAGCACCATTCCGGCTATTGTGAAGCAGTATGAAGAAAAGTACAAGGGTTGGACCGTGCTGCCGGTATCGGCGAAGAAGCAGACCAATACCGACAAGATATTGCCGCTGGTACTGCAACTGCTGCCCGAGGGAATGCCTTTTTATCCTGATGACAGCATATCGGACAGGAATGAACGCTTCTTTGTGGCAGAGATGGTGCGCGAACAGATCTACGCTCTGTATGACGAAGAGATCCCTTACCACTCGGCTGTGTTGATTCAGGCATTTGAAGAGAAGACCACGCTCACCGTCATCAAGGCCGACATCATTGTGAGCCGCGAGACGCAGAAAATGATATTGCTGGGCAAGGGCGGCAGCATGATCAAGCAACTGGGCATCAACGCGCGCAAAGCCATTGAAGAATTCCTGCAACGCAAGGTGCATCTGGAACTGTTTGTGAAGGTGCGGCCGAAGTGGCGCGACAATGAAAACTACCTGCGCGAATATGGGTACAATTGATGAACGGCTGGCGGTCATTCAACCACTGAACAAAGTATGGTATCAGGGCAAGGTAGCCGCATTGGACATGCTGCGGCTGGACCTACTGCACCCCGTAATATCGGGTAATAAATGGTACAAGCTGCGACTGAACCTGTCTTATGCGGCAGACCATGGCTTTAAGACCATTGTCACATTCGGTGGTGGCTATTCCAATCACCTTGTGGCTACAGCATTTGCGGCACGGCAGTTCGGGCTGCGTTCGGTGGGTATTGTGCGCGGGCATCATGATGTGCTCACCCCCACACTACAGGACTGTAAGGACTATGGCATGGAGCTGCTGTTTGTGTCGCAGGAGGATTACCGCAACCGACATCAGCCACTGTGGGCCGAACAATTGGCGGCTCACTTCGACGAGATACTGATAGTGCCGGAAGGTGGTGCGAATGAACGGGGCCGCAAGGGCGCGGGTCTGATAGACCGGTTTGTGAACAGGAGCTACACGCATATAGCCATGTGCGTGGGCACCGGCACAACACTGGTAGGCCTTCGCAACCAACTACCCGAAGAGCAGCACATACTGGGCTTTGTGCCCATGAAACAAACCGATGAGCAACGCCACTACATCAGCGAACATGTGCCGGGTATCAGTCAGTATTCGTGGTCACTGGTGCCCGATCTGCGCTTTGGTGGCTTCGGCAAGTGGAAGGATGAACTACTCGTTTTCATGAACGAGTTCTACAAGGACCACAAGATCCCGCTGGACATAGTGTATACCGGCAAGATGATGTATAACCTGAAAGAAATGCTGGACGACAATTTCTTCTCCTCCTCCGACCGCATTCTGTGCATACACAGCGGGGGACTGCAGGGAAATGTATCGGTGAAGGAACAACTGATCTATTAATGAACTAACAAACTATCGTTTGTCTTTCTTCTTTTTAGTGGGGTAACGACCCTGTGGTTTGTCATCAACAAACTCGCCCTCAAAGATCATCTTGCCTTTTCTGTTGTAGCAACGGCCGAACCCGCTCTTGTAGCCGTCTTTCCATTTACCCATGTACTTTTTGCAATGGGGACAAAACCGGATGGTAACACTTGCCTTAGGCGAAGCGATGAAGTAGTTGCCATAGCCATTCTTCAGGTCATTATCGAACTGGCCATCGTAGCGGTCGCCATTGTTCCAGCTAAACACACCATTTCCCTGCTTCTTATCGTTCTTCCAACCGCCTTCGTAGCGGGCACCGTTCTCGTAATAAAAAGTGCCTTTACCCGAGCGCATATTGTCGACAAAGCGACCCACGTACTTATCTCCGTTCGGCCAGGTATAGGTTCCTTCTCCCGTACGGTTGTTCTTTACGTACTGGCCTTCATATTTTTCACCATTCGTCCATGTACAGGTGCCCTGACCATGCATCATATCGTTGAGGAAGTCGCCTTCATAAACGTTTCCGCTGCTCCAGGTATATTTTCCCGTACCATTTCGCATGCCGTTCTTCCATTCACCTTCGTATTTACCGCTGTCGGCATAGTACATGGTGCCTGTACCGGACATAGTATCATCGGCGAATGCACCTACGTACTTGTCGCCATTGGGCCAGATGCATGTTCCCTGCCCTTGTTTTTTGCTGTTGGCCCTTTCGCCCTCGTAACTGTAGGTTCCTTTAGGCACGGCTTCCTGTGCGAAAACCTTTCCAAATGAGCACAAAACAACAAGTAACAGGAGAGCGCGAACGGATATATGTGTCATCTTCAAGTCGGGGATGAATGATTTAGTAACGTGCTCCACGGCACTGCGGGTAAAATTAGCGAAAAAGCTGACATATAGCCCACAAAGACAGTCATCCGCTTTGGGTGCATCATATGGATTTTTAGCCTGTTACATCTCTTTTCGCTACCTTTGCACCACTTTAAAAAAAACGCGATGAAAGAAGTATATATCATATCCGCTGTGCGTACCCCAATGGGTAGCTGGGGTGGTGCTCTGAAAGATTTTTCGGCTACGAAGCTCGGTGCGATCGCTATCAAGGGTGCGCTGGAGCGTGCAGGTGTTGCTGCAAGCGAAGTAAATGAAGTATTGATGGGTAGCGTACTGCAGGCCAATCTGGGTCAGGCTCCTGCCCGCCAGGCAGCCCGCTTCGCAGGTGTACCTGACAATGTACCATGTACTACAGTTAATAAAGTGTGTGCCAGCGGCATGAAAGCAGTAATGCAGGGTGCGCAGGCCATTATGCTGGGCGATGCCGATGTGGTGGTAGCCGGCGGTATGGAAAGCATGAGTAATGTGCCTTTCTACAACGAGAATCTGCGTTGGGGCAACAAATATGGTAATGTTACGATCATCGATGGTCTTGCAAAAGACGGTCTTACCGACGTTTACCACAACTATGCGATGGGCAATGCTGCGGATATGTGCGCTAAAGAGTGCAACATCAGCCGCGAAGCACAGGACGAATTTGCAATTGAAAGTTACAAGCGTAGCCAGGCAGCCTGGGACGCCGGTCGTTTTGATAATGAAATAGTACCGGTGGAAGTTCCTCAGAAGAAGGGCGATCCGATCAAAATATCTAAAGACGAAGATCCGTGGAATGTAAAATTTGACAAGATAGCCGGTCTGCGCCCTGCATTCTCTAAAGAAGGAACTGTAACAGCAGCAAACGCCAGCACTATGAACGACGGTGCTGCCGCGCTGGTGCTGATGAGCAAGGAGAAAGCTGATGCGCTGGGTCTGAAGCCTATAGCAAAGATCAAGGGTTATGCGGATGCAGAGCAGGCACCTGAGTGGTTCACTACATCGCCTTCGCTGGCTGTGCCAAAAGCGGTTGCTAAAGCCGGTCTGAAAATGGAAGACATCTCTTACTACGAGTTGAATGAAGCGTTCAGCGTGGTGGGTATAGTGAACGCGCAGAAAATGAACCTGAAGGCTGAACAAGTGAACGTGAACGGCGGTGCTGTGGCACTGGGCCACCCACTGGGTTGCAGCGGTGCACGCATCATCGCTACCCTGATCAACGTACTGCATCAGAATAACGCTAAGTATGGCGCAGCGGGTATCTGCAACGGTGGCGGCGGTGCCAGCGCTGTTGTGATAGAGAAGTGCTAAGTGTCAATTCTAGTAATTTTTTCAGAACGGCCGGTCGGAAGATCGGCCGTTTTTCTTTTGGGGTAGGCGCAAAAAAATCCCCGGCGCCGGGCCGGGGATGTAATCAATATATTTCAGTCTATCTGAAGTTGTAGTTGTTCAGGTCTTCGAAACGAGGACAGTAGATCGGATCGCGGGGATTCTTGCGGTGGGCGTAGTTTCCGCGCACATACAACGTAAGCTCTGTTGCACTCGCGCCGGATACGGCAGAAGCGAGCTTAGAGTTGGTAACATCGTGAGAAAAGCCAACAGCAACATCTTTGTAGTCAATGCGCACCATCGGGATGAAGGCATCCTGATAACGGTAGAACGCACCGAAGTTAAGCGCGAAGATACTTGGCAAGCCTACCGGCACACTGCGCCATGTGAAGAAACCACCAAGGATCACGTTGGTACTTGGCTGCTGGTAGCTATAGTTACCATGTACCGTGATACCGAACTGCTCACTGAACGAAGAGTGGAAACCGGCATTGAACTGCCACTTCATCTGACGGCTAACCGGATCGCCGGTACCGTAGAACTCTTCAGTAGGCGTGTTGATGTGGTATGCACTTACACCCAGGTAGTAGTTGAAGATACCGTTCTGGTCGAGAGAGCTGTTGAGGCTGACACCTGCACCGATATCGTAGTGGTTCAGGTTCTTGAAGGTGGCATTCTCGCCCGTAGAACTTGAAGGATCGTACACGCCGTTCACATATTGATTGCTGGTACGGAACCTGCTCTGGTCGAGCGCCATTGAGTTGATGCCCCCGCTAAGACCTACCGAGAGGTAAGTGTGGTAGATATCATCCATGGCCTTGTTGTAGGCGATAGACGGGTATACCTGCGTCTTAGACATTCTGATCTCACCGGCCCTATCGAAATTGGTAGCAAGACCAAAACTCAGATAATCGTTGATCTCCCTATTCACGAGGATGCGTGTTTCTCCGGAGATCATCACCGTGCTGTATGGATTTGCTGACACCGCAGACCATTGGCTGCGGTAGTCCATCCCTACTTTATAATCGCCGGTGAAGATGCCCGTCAGCGCAGGGTTGCGCTGCATCGCATTTTCGTAAAACTGCGAATAGTGAATGTCCTGAGCACTACTGTGCAGGCTAACACCTACCAGCACACCCGCCAACACCTTACTAATGATCCGCTTCATTTGTTCCTTATTTATGAAATTAACTCAATTATCTTACTATCGAAATATCGCCCTTGTACTTAAACACTTCGCCCAGGTTACAGTTAGCCTCTATCACGTACATGAATACATCAGGAGGTAATACCACACCCTTGTACTGACCATCCCATCCTTCTGCAGGTTCGTTGGCCGGAAAGTTGTAACGCTCGTACACCAGTTCGCCCCAACGGTTGTAGATGAGGAACTTAGTGATCTTAGAAATACCCTTGCCGCTGATATAGAAGCGATCGTTCATACCATCTCCGTTTGGAGTGAATACGTTCGGGATGAACACCTGCGAGTTATCACATGCGATATTGATCGTCACCTCGCGGGTTGTAGAACAACCGTAGATAGACGTAGCAGTGAATGTGTATGTGGTGCTCACCGTAGGTGTTGCTATAGTTGTGTAGCAAGTATCACAGGAAATAGTACCGTTCTGCGTCCATGCATAGTTCGAGATGATCATTTCGTTGTTGATGGTAGCGGTGAGTGATACGCTTGTGCCTGATGCAACATTCGCTGAAGGCGGAGTAATAGATATATCCGGGAACGGTGCCACCACTACGGTAGTGTAGAGCGTATCCGGCCAGCACACATTCGGTGTGATGATCACCTGGTATGTTGTGGTCACTGTTGGCTTCACCGTAGGATTGTGAACCATGTTGTTGCTCATCGCAACAGGGTTCGTCCACAGGAAGTCAGACCTTGCACCGTCAGGATTGATACTTACCGCATTCAACTGTGCTGTTCCACCTATACAGATCACAGTATCGCGGTTGATACTGTTGAATGCACTGTCAAGCACGGTCACCGGTACTTTGAGTGAGTCATAACATCCGAACGGAGTGATACCGGTAACGCGGTAAACGAGGTTGAATGTGTTAGATACTACCGGATTAGCACATGTATCGCATGAAATGAACGCATTAGGGAACCATGCAAACTTCGTCGGGTAACCGGCAGTTGCCAATGTATCCTTCACATTGAGCTGTGTACTGCTTCCGTTACAAACGATCGCAGGGTTTGGTAACACACGCATCACAGGAAGCGGCATCACTGTTACAGTGAAGAACAGCGAATCGCGGCAACCCAAAGAGTCAACAGCAACCATGTTGTAAGTGGTTGTGTTGAGCGGGCATGCTGTTACTGTATCGCAGATAGTACATGAAAGACCAGGCGCAGGCTTCCAACTGAAGAAGGTACCCTCACGTCCGGTAGCCATCAGCACTGTGCAGTCGCCGCGACAGATACTGTCGTTGCCGGTAACTTTGATGTCGTTCAACAGAGAATCGATCCAAACTTTAACCTGTGCTGTATCCTGACAACCGTATATAGTGGTACCGGTCACAACGTAAGTAGAAGTTATCGTAGGGCTTGCGACAACTACAGGACCAACAGTGGTATTCAATCCTGTTGCAGGGCTCCAGCCATACGTATCTGCACCTGCAGCAGTCAATGTGACGCTTGCGTACTTACAAATGATGGTAGGCGCGTTAACAGTAACAACCGGCAACGGCCTTACGTTGATGAGACGTGTCTGGAAACATCCTGTAATGAGCTTGTACGTGATGGTAACAGTACCTGCGCTTACACCGGTGATCACACCAGTTGCAGGGTTGATGGTAGCTTTTGTTACATCGCTGATGCTCCATGTACCACCCGGAGTAGCATTGGTTGCTGTAATGGTATATGTTTCACACACGTTGATCGGACCACCGATAGCTGCAGGAAGCGGATGAACAGTAACCGAACGTACTTCCTTACAACCGTAATCGAGGGTGTAGGTCACATTCACCACACCGGCAGAGATACCTGTGAGGACACCTGTGAGTGTATCGATATCGGCAACTGCAGGGTTGCTTACCGACCATTTACCTGTTGCTACGAATGGAGTACTGTTGAGAGTGATCGTTGAGCCGACACATACAGTATCAGGTCCGGAGATCGGTGCAGGAACAGGATGAACATGCAATTCTACCGACCTGAAGCAACCTGTAGGAAGGGTGTAAGTAATATTTGTTGTACCCACGGCAAGACCAACCACACGTGCTGAATCGAATGCAGAGCTGATGGCCGTAACGCTGGCAACAAATCCGCCACCACTCCATGCACCACCACCCGGCGAAGAAGAAAGGATAGTATCTCCGCCTATACAGATGTCAGTTACACCTACGATAGTACCCGGAAGCGGGTTCACAGTAACGAATGCAACTGTTTCACAACCGGTAGACGTGAGCTTGTAAGTAACCAATGTAACACCCGCGCTGATGCCGGTGAATACACCGGTTGTTGCATTGATCGTACCAATTGAAGGTACGCCGCTGCTCCACGTTCCACCAGGTGTAGCGCTGCTCAAAGCAGTTGTGTTGCCTTCGCACAATGAAAGCGCGCCTGTAATAGCTGCAGGAAGCGGATTAACTGTTACCTGTATAAAGGTATCGCATCCGGTAGGCAGCGTGTACGTGATGTTGGTGACACCGGCAGTATTACCGGTATAAACACCCGACAACGGATTGATAGACGCTATGGCCGGGAATTGGCTGGACCAAGTACCACCCGGGAACGCCGTGTTGATGAGGAAGGCACTGGTTCCGACACACACCTCCCGCTGGCCCACAATGGTTGTTGCAGTAGGTAGCGGATTGATAGTAACGTTTGTGATCGCAAAACAGCCGGTAGGCAATATGTAAGATATTGTAGCCGTACCCACAGCCAGACCTATCATCTGTCCGGTTGGCATGAATATGAATGCGACAGAAGGGTTGCTGCTGCTCCATGTTCCACCCGGACTGCTTGAAAGTACGGTGGTATCACCGTTACAGATACTGAGCGAACCGGAGATAGGCGACGGATTAGGATTAACGGTAAACTGCACCACACGTGGACAGCTCGAAGGAAGCGTATAAGTAATGAACGCCACACCCGGAGCTATACCGGTAACGACACCTGTAGCAGAGCCAATAAACGCGACAGCGGTGTTACTACTGCTCCACGACCCGCCTGTTGTAATGTTGCTGAGTGTTTGAGAATAACCCTGACAAACAGACAATGTACCCGTGATAGGCTGAGGAGTAGGATTCACCGTCATCACCTTGGTTGTAAAGCAACCTGTAGGCAATGTATAAGTGATCATTACAGTACCGGCAGAAACGCTTGCCACCAGGCCGGTAGTAGGAGGAGTAACGAAAGTCGCGATAAGGATGTTATCACTTGTCCAGATACCACCCGGAGTGGCACTGCTGAGTGTTACTGTATCGTTGACACAGATATTCAGCTGCCCTGTTATGGTGTCAGGCAGCGGATTAACTGTTACAATAGCTGTAGTAAGGCAACCAGTTGCAGGAAGTGTATAAGTGACTGTAGCGGTACCACCTGTTGGCGAAACTGCGCTTACCAGACCTGTAGAACTGATGGTTGCCACAGTAGCAGGACTGATGCTCCACACGCCACCAGGCGTTGAGCTACTGAGTAGCGTAGTATAAGTATGACACACCGAGAAAGCACCGGTGATTGCTGCAGGCAATGGATCAACTGTTACTGTAAAGTTGGCCAAACAGCCTGTCGGCAATGTGTAGGTGATCTGTTCTACACCGGCAGTAACACCTGTTACGACACCGGTAGAGGAGCCGATAGACGCGAAAGTGCCGCTACTGCTCCAGGTGCCACCCGCGCTGGCACTACTTAATGTAATTGTCGAACCCACACAGACATTAGCAAGACCCGTGATCGGTGCCGGCAACGGATTGACTGTGACAGTGGTAGTTGTGATACAACCAGTGACTGTAGCTGTAAATGTTATTGTTATAACACCGGCGCTGATACCAGAAAGCACTCCCGTAGTAGCATTGATGCTACCCACTGCAGGGGCGCTGCTACTCCATGTACCACCACCTGTGGTGAAGTTTAGCAAAGTTATTGTACCACCCACACAAACCTGGGTAGGACCTGTGATGGCCGCCGGAAGTGGCTGCACTGTTACGACAGCAGTGCTACGGCAGGTTGTTGCCAATGTGTAGGTTACAGTCGCTGTACCTGTGGCGACCCCTGTCACCGAACCGGTCAGGGAACCAATGGTTGCAATTACTGATGGAGAGCTGGCCCAAAGGCCACCTGCCGGTGAACCTGTAAGTGTAGAGGCCACACCTGGACAAACCAGAACGGAACCAAGTATTGCAGGAAGCGGATAAACAGTAACTATAGATGTAACCCCGCAACCTGATGGCAGTGTGTAGCTGATCATGGCTGTACCTGCTGCAATGCCGGTAACAAGCCCTGACGTACCCACAGTTGCGATTGAGGGTGCTGCACTTGACCATGCGCCACCCGGGAATAAGTTGGAAAGTGTAGTTGTGTTTCCTTCACACATATAGAGTGTGCCTGTAGATGCCGGAGGCACAGGATTAACTGTGATGGTTGTGAAGGCTGTACAACCTGAAGAAGTAGTATAAGTGATGTTGGCTGTACCTGCAACACGAGCAGTTACCAGGCCGGTACCGAGGAACACCGTGGCAACAATTGTATCGCTGCTGGTCCATGTGCCGCCCGGAATTGTGTGAGACAGCGTTGTTGTTGCCCCTACACAAAGGCTGAGTGTACCGGTTGGGGGCGCGGGGATCGGATCGACAGTAGCGATCACATTCCTGGCACAGCCTGTAGGCAGCGTGTAAGAAATGATAGCTGTACCCGGGTTAACACCACAAAGCGAACCACCTGCGCTGATAGTAGCAACTGATGGGTCGAGGCTTGACCACGCACCACCCGGAGTTCCGCTTGTGAGCGGTGTACAGAAGCCGATACATGTGCGTGGAAACCCTGTGATCGAAGCCGGCAACGGATTTACTGTAACAACAATTGTTGTGCGGCAACCTGTAGGCAATGTAAATGTTATAAGAGCAGTTCCAGCCGAAACACCGGTAACAACGCCGGTAACAGCGTCGATAGCCGCGATAGCAGGATTAGCGCTGCTCCATGTTCCGGGACCACCCGGCGAAGCATTGCTGAGCGTAGTTATTGATCCCACACACACAACAGGTGTGCCGTCGATAGGAAGTGGATTTGGATTTACTGTGAAAGTTGCGGCAACCGTACAACCGGTTGGCAACGTATAGTTGATAGATACGAAGCCCGGAATATATGCGGTTACAACACCGGTTGTTGGATTAATGTCGGCAATAGGCGGAACGCTACTTACCCAGGCACCACCTGCAGAAGTATTGCTCAGTGCCGATGTAAAACCAACACATGCCTGAAGTGTACCAGTTATCGGAGCCGGATTTGGATTGATGGTAGCAACCGCTGTAGTGCGGCATCCTGATGCGAATGAGTAACTTACTATGGTGCTTCCCGCACTTACAGCAGTGAGCAACCCACCCGCGTCGATATTAGCGAGTGCGGTATCGCTGGTGCTCCAGGTACCCCCTGTAGACGTTGTACTCATCAGTGATGTCTGTCCAACACACAATGAGAGTGTACCTGATATAGGAGCCGGAACAGCCTCAACCGACACAACCCTTGTTGCAACACAACCACCCGGCGTGGTGTAGCTGATGGTTGCGGTGGTACTCACGGTAACACCCGTTACAACACCTGTGCTGGATATCACCGATGCATTGCCCGGATTGCTGCTGCTCCATGTGCCGCCTGCGGTTCCGTTTGACAAAGTTATTGTCTGACCCAAACACACTACACCAGATCCGGTGATAGCGGTTGGCGATGACAACACGGTTACCGTTGTAACCGCGAAGCATCCACCCGAAAGTGTATAAGTAACGATCGCTGTTCCCGGACTGGTTCCGCAAAAGTTGCCCAACGTACTAATGGTTGCAACTGATGGTGGAACAACACTCCAGGTGCCACCCGCCGGCAGACTTGACAGTACAGTACAATTGCCGTCACAAACAGATGAGGCGCCTGTGATGGCAGATGGAACGGTATTGACTGTTACGACCGATGTGATCTGGCAACCACCGGGAAGCGTATAAGATATTGTTGCGGTGCCGGCACCAACACCGTTGATGATACCGGAGGCGATACCTGCTGTAGCTACACCGGGATTACCACTTACCCAAACACCACCGGAAGGAGTTGCGCTCAAGGTTGTGGAAGTACCTACACACAAAGACATGGTGCCCGTGATAGGAGCTGGAGTGGCATTTACTGTAACAACACGGAATGTAGTACAGCCTGTTGCTGTTTCTGTGAAGATCACTGTATCGATACCGATAGAAAGGCCGGTGAATACACCGGATGTACCGTCAATAGTACCCACTGTAACGTTGCTTGTACTCCAAGTACCGGCAGCCGCGTTTGTGTAAGTAGTTGTAAAACCCGCACATACAGTGCCTGCGCCCGAAATAGATGGCGGAGCAGGCGTGACTGTTATAACCGCACTTCCCGGCATTGTCTGGAAGCAAGCGCCACGTGTGCCTATCACAGTATAAGTACCGGCAGCTGTCTGAAGACCAAAACTCAGAGCAGTACCTGTACCGGCTACTGACGTACCCACCGGACTACCTGTATTGTACAACTGATAGTTGGTACCGGTCTCAGAATTAACGAGTCCGATGGTGATACCTGTACCACCCGCGCAGTAGCTGCTGGCACCCGCAGGAGTTACACTGAAAAGTGCAGGCTGAGCGTTCACTGTAACTGTGAGTGAAGACGTACAACCCGAAGAATTTGTATTGGTAATAACAGTAGTACCCGCTGCAAGAGTTGTGAGAATGCCGCTTACCGCATCGATAGTACCTGTTGCAGGAGTGCTGCTGGTCCAAGTGCCGCCGAACGGAGGTGCTGAAAGACTGTAGCTTGAAGTAGTGCCCGCACAGATGCTGGTTGCACCGGTAACAGGCGCCGGCAGTGCCGACACGGTCACTACATGAGAAGATGCACAACCACCTGAGAATGTGTATGATATTGTAGCAGTACCTGCACCGAGACCTGTAACGATGCCGGTTGTACCAATGCTTGCTACCGTAACCGGTGCACTGCTGCTCCATGTTCCACCGGTAGATGTTGTTGCGAGGGTGATAGTTGAGCCTACACAAACCTGAGTTGGACCTGTAATGGGATTAGGCTGAGGACAAACCCTCAAAACCGCTGTGGGCGTGGTTATTGCCGTACCCGGACCACAATTGTTAGTGATGCCGGTAAGCCTGAAACGATAAGTAAGGTTGTAACATGAAGTAGATGTAAGTACCGGAGTAGTATAAACGAGAACAGGCGAGGCCGCATTGATAGCGCCGGAAGAAACACCAGAAGGTGTGAACCATGTGGCGCCACCATCAGAAGACGAATCAAGCTGATAGTTCGCGCTCCAGTCGGGGTTGCCGTTGGTACAGGTTGTAATGTTCAGCGTGATTGTTCCACTATTACCACTACATACCAGACCCGGAGCCGAGAATGAAGGAGTGGGAACAGCGCTGGATATACCGAGACCCGCATAAGAACCAACAGGAGATAATACCGCCATCAATGCCACCAAACCGCACAACAATCCTACACCTGGCTTCACTTTATGCTTGATAGAGTTGATCGTCAAATGCCTGAATTGCGCTCGTAAGAAATTATTCATACTACCGTTTTTAAAAAATAATTTTTTCCTTTCTGCCTGCTTTCGCAAACGTTACAATAAATCCTTTCAATGCTTCTCTCTATAGAAAAAAGCATCTCTTTTCATCTGAAATCACGTACAAAACCACAGACTCTACCCTTTCTGAATCCTCTCTTTGTGTTAAAAAAGGACTCGGGAAACAGTGAGTAAACATACTAAAAATAATATGCAGACCGAAAAGTACGTTATTTTTTTGGAAAATTCATAACGAAAACATAAAATTTATAATATAACCAATTAATTTTATTGGTGCTAACATTTCAGTCAATTTCATGTGTAAATCTTGCCCGGTCCACATGTTATCATTTTCACATACAACTGTTGTTTCCAGCAAAACCAATTGTCATAATCGGCCGGAATTTATCCTTCCGCAAGCCGATGCAAAAAACGCAATACTGACAACAGTTTTCGGCTCTTTGCTCGCTAAAAGCAGTTACCAAAATAGGCGTACCAGAGGTGATTATTGTTAGAAAATGTACGGGCTTTTATACCTGGCCAGCCAAAGTAAATCGAAAATGCAGCCTCGCACCGAATGATGGCAACGAAGAGTCAACTCATATGAAAATTAAAATTATGCGATATTGATGCGACGAATATCTGCCCCAAGGGCATTCAGGCGTTCGTCTATCCTTTCGTAGCCACGGTCTATCTGGTGGATATTCTGAATAGTGCTCTTGCCACTGGCCGATAATGCGGCAATAAGCAAGGCTACCCCCGCCCTGATGTCGGGCGATACCATGTTGATGCCCCTCAAAGCGACCTGTTTGTCGAGCCCGATGACAACGGCGCGGTGCGGATCGCACAAAACGATCTGCGCTCCCATTTCTATCAGTTTGTCGACGAAGAACAATCTGCTTTCAAACATCTTCTGGTGTACCAACACCGTGCCTTTTGCCTGAGTGGCCGTAACCAGGACGATACTGAGCAGATCGGGCGTGAACCCCGGCCACGGGTGATCATACACCGTAAGGATCGATCCGTCAATGAACTTCTGTATACGGTAGTGCTCCTGAGCGGGCACATAAATATCATCGCCCTGCAAATGCAGTTCTATACCCAGTCTGCGAAAAACATCGGGTATCATGCCCAATTGACGCGCATCCACATTTTTAATAGTGATCTCGCTCTGCGTCATAGCAGCGAGGCCAATGAACGAACCCACTTCGATCATATCGGCCAGAACCCTGTGTGTACAGCCTTTCAGTACCGAAACACCTTCTATGGTAAGCAAGTTGGAACTGATGCCGGATATACGCGCACCCATGCTGTTGAGCATGTGGCACAACTGCTGCACATACGGCTCGCAGGCCGCATTGTATATGGTAGTTGTACCCTCGGCAAGCACAGCCGCCATCACCATGTTGGCAGTGCCGGTAACAGAGGGTTCTTCGAGTAACATGTGTGTGCCGGTGAGCTTGTCGGCCTGCATAGAAAACAGTTGGTTCTCGCTATCGTAAGTACAGGCTACGCCCAGTTTTTCAAAGCCCAAGATATGTGTATCCAGCCTGCGGCGGCCGATCTTATCGCCACCGGGCTGCGGGATGTACGCCTTCCTGAAACGTGCCAGCATAGGGCCTGCCAGCATCACTGTGCCGCGCAGCTTGCCCGACTTTTTGCGGAACGTCGCGGTAGTGAAATACTCGGGATCTATATTGTCTGCCTGCAAAATGATAGTATTGGGCTCGGGACGGGATATACCCACGCCCATATCCTGCAACACCTCTATCAGCGCGTTCACATCGGCAATATCGGGTACATTCTGCAGTGTCACCGGTTCTTTGGTGAGCAACACAGCACACAATACTTGCAAAGCCTCGTTCTTGGCACCCTGAGGAGTAATAGTGCCTTTCAATGAGCGACCACCGCGAATTTCAAATGCGTTCATAGCGTGCAAGATACAAATTCCCGCACACAGCATAGACACCGGCATATCGTCCGCAATGGCGTTATTGTAGTACCTTTACTACTTAATTCAAACAACTATGAGATCGATCTTCACCATTGTATTGGCAGCTTTGTTTCCTATGGTTTTGAATGCTCAGGAAATAACCGTTTCTGAGTCTTCTGAAAAAATGGGCAAAGAAGAAATGTGGTGTTTCTCGGCCCGTTATAACCATGAAGAAGAAATAACCCGCGAGGTGCTGGGGCAGCGTGTAATGGAGGCAGGCATAAAAAAGGGAACCGAGAAAAAAGGTGTTTCGATATACAAAGGAGCGACCTGGACAGACATCAGCGCCGCGAAATGCGACTACTACCTGAAAACCAAGAGCAAAAAGAATAAGGCAACTGTGTACCTGTGCGTATCTAAAGGCTACAACAACTTTGTAACAAGTGCGAATGATGCCGCCACCGCTGCCAACATAACCGCATTTCTACAAAAACTGGAAGGCCAGATAGCCGCTGCGGAAGCCATAAAGCTGAAAGAAGCAGAACTGCAGGCTATAGACGAAAAGAACAAAGAAGCCCAGCGTGAACTGGAAAAAGCGAAGGGGGAACAAGCTGAAAAAGCCGGGCAACTGGAAGACATGAAAAGAGGTCAAAAGTAAATACCTGCCCCTGGCCTTCGGATTATGCAGATAATTGTTTTAATTTCGTAGTAATGAGTACCCGCATTGTAACGCTTTTCGGAGAGGAAATTGTACCGGAGCAGCCAAAACCTGCCGGGAAAACTCGTGGCCGCAAGAAAGACCAGAAAGAGGAAACACCGGAGCAACCTGAGGCTGAAGCAGTAGCGGCGCCTGATGCACCGGAAATGACGCTGGAGATAGAAGCAGCCTCTGCTCCGTCTGACGCGCTTGCAGAAGCCATCATTGAGACAGCACCTTTTGAACAAGATGAAGCCCCCGGCGCTCTTCTTATCATCACACACGAGACTGATGCTGAGGTGGAAATTCCTGCAGATATTATTGAGGAAAGCGCAGAGGTTAATGAGGTAGCAGTAACTGAAGTTGCGGAAGATGAAATAGTAACTGAAGAGACTGTTGATACGATCACCGAACTCACCACTGAGCCGGAAGTGACAGGGGAAGTGGCTAAGGAAATACTTGAACTTGAAGCAACTGTCGAAGAGCCCGTGGAAGAGGTTCTTTCTCCAACAATTACGGAAGCTGAATCACCCGGAACGGCCAAACCAAAGAGCACACGTGGCCGCAAACCCGTGCGACTTGCCGGCGAAGGTGAAACAGAACCTGCTGCAGAAATTATTCCGGAAGACTGGAAGGGTGAGAAGAAATACTACACTATTGGCGAGGTAGCGGAGTTCTTTAAAGTGAAGACATCGCACATTCGCTTCTGGACCAACGAATTCAAGATGAAAGTGCGCACCACTCGCAAAGGCGACCGCCTGTATACGCCCGAAAACGTGAAGGAGTTGCGCGCCATATATCACCTTGTGAAAGAACGCGGTTTCACACTCACAGGCGCTAAGACAAAACTGCGCGCGCAGAACAAACGCGATGTGACCACTGTGGACCTGAAAACATCGCTGACACAGTTCAGGAACAAACTGCTGATCTTACGCGAGCAGTTAATCTGACTACAGCAACAGCTACACACAACACAATGACCATGCTTCGATTGGCACATGCAATAATTGCAGCAGCTGTACTCACAGCAAGCTCCGCATCCGCACAGATTCCGCCAGACAGAAATAAACCGGTTCTTATGCAACCCAAGGATACACTAAAGCAATTCTTCGCTTCGCCCACGCCCGACTATGAGGTAGGGAAAGACCCGAAGAACGAACGCGTGGTTTTTAAGGGATTGTTTGCCTATGCCGACATGATAGACGAGCCTACATTTTCGTGGCTTACAACCGGCATGGAAGAATATGCCCCCAATAAAGAAGCGGTACAATTCCTGAAAGCGAATCTGAATAAGTACACATTGTTCATAGCCGTCGGCACATGGTGCGGCGACTCAAAAGATCTGCTGCCCAAACTCTTCCGCGTGCTTCAGGACGCAGGCTTATCTCACGAGAATATCCTGATGGCGGGACTCGATCGCGACAAGACCACAATTACCAAGGAAGGAAAAAAAGCCGTGCGCAAATACAAGATAAAACTGCTGCCAACATTCATGGTTCTTGATGGCAACGGGAAAGAAGTAGGGAGAATAGAAGAATCAGTGAACAAGAGTGTTGAGGAAGATCTGATGGCGATCATCGGAAAGAAGTAGGGCACAAAAAAATCCCCCGGATAAACCGAGGGAATTCTTCATCTTATAATTCAAAGAGGTATTAATACAATCTGTAGCGGATACCCACTGTCTGCGGAAAGTGCATAATGTGGTATCTCGAATTCACAGCCGCATAATTCATGTCGGTTGTCTTTACGTTCACGTAGCGAAGACACAACTCGGCTGTTACACCCAGACGCGGAACGATGTAGTACATTAAACCACTCTGTAGACCCAGCGAGTAGCCCATGCCCGGTCCGTAATTGTAGCCCGAAACATAAGTGTAACCTGAATCTGTAGCGGAAGCGTATTTGCTATACTGGCGCGAGCCATCGTTCACGGTCTGTATCATGCCTACCTGAGCCCCGAAATACAAGTTGGCGCGGTTGAAGTTGCGGAACTGCGTATAGAAAGGGATCACATAGTTCATCTGAACCGTTTGGTTCAGTGCATGATCAGCCAAAAGGAAAGGAACCTTCACTGGGGTGAGCGCCTTGCCGAACTTGTCGGTGAGCTTCCACTCACCGAAAGTTTCCCAGCGGCGGTTGCCGAGGTCAAGCGAGATCATCCAGTTGGGGCTAAAATAGTAGCTGGCACGAATGGAGATATCCTTCACTATATTGGTAGAGGTGCCGCTGTAAACAGCCGGCGGACCAACAGGCCTTGTGATAACACTATAGCCACCATTTGCACCTACTTCCCACCTGAACTCAGGCGGCAGATTCTGTGCAAATGTCCCGCCCGCCAGTGCCAGCATAGTGGCTGCGGTGAGTAATAATGACTTCATACCAGGGCAGTTTTTAGAAATTAAGTTTCAAATCTAAGCAAAAATTCTGCGCTAAACGAAAGAAATGGCGGCAAAAACCAAAATGCAGGTACTGCCATAGCGATCAGATCGTCGCTGTGGCGCCATGCAGTAAGGTAGCGCATGACCACCTACCAGGCACGGCCGGCTTTCTGATATTTGTATTTCGGCGGACGTTTGTTATCGGTCTGTACCGTAGTGATGCACGATGCCAATTGCATTGTAAGCAACAGTAACGCGGCTGCACGCAATATAAATTTCCTGTATTTCATCAGCAGTTGTTGTTTAGTGGCCCGTACCGTAAGTACGGTTTGCGCTTAAAGTTAATAAAATCTTCTGTTTTGCAATACCGATGTCCGTTTTAGTTAGTAGACGGTCGGGACGGGGAGCAACAGACCACTTTCAGGCATTCACTTTCAAAGCGTTAAAACTGCATAAATGGGCATCATTTATACTAAAAACACGTATTTTAGCACGCGAATGCATCCTGATATTTCCATTGTAATACCGCTGTACAACGAAGAAGAATCGCTCCCCGAACTGGTGGAGTGGATAGACAGGGTATGCGCTGCCAATAACTACAATCACGAAGTGATAATGGTGGACGATGGCAGCACCGACAGGAGCTGGGAGGTGGTGCATTCCCTTTCGCAGAAGTTCCCGGCGGTAAAAGGAATACGTTTCCAGCGCAATTATGGCAAAAGTCCGGCATTGTATGTGGGTTTCAAAGCGGCAAACGGCAATGTTGTGATCACGATGGACGCCGACCTGCAGGACAGCCCCGACGAGATACCGGAACTGTATGATATGATAATGCGCGACGGCTACGACCTGGTAAGCGGCTGGAAAAAAGTGCGTTATGATAATGCCATTACCAAGAACCTCCCTTCAAAACTCTATAACGGGGTGAACAGGTGGCTTACTGGTATCAAG
>JBIKSN010000246.1:0-4828 GCA_044348585.1 Flavipsychrobacter sp. | reverse complement strand
ACCTGCATGATACTGTCCATGTCGGCCATTCCACCACACATGTGTACCAGGCAAACAGCCTTGGTTTTTGGTGTGAGTGCAGCCTTGATGCCTTCAGCACTGAGACAGAGGGTCTCATCTACTTCGGCAAAAACAGGAATAGCACCGAGAAAGAACACTGCTTCAACCGTTGCGATATAGGTGAATGGCGGAACAATAACTTCGTCGCCGGTACCGATACCAGATGCTGCTAATGCAGTGGCTATACCAGCAGTGCCGTTGGCAACAGCATGAGCATATTTAGCTCCGGTTATCTTTTTTACTTCGGCTTCGAAATCGCGTGCCTTCCAGACACCGTTGCGTTGCTGATCGTGGTTATAACGGAAAAGGATGCCTGTTTCCAGCACATCGTTTATTTCTTTACGTTCTTCGGATCCGAAAAGTTCTGTTCCGGGCATAATGTAAGTTTTAAGCTTGCAAAGATACTAAGAGGATAGCACAAACAATTGTTATAATAGGACTTCCGATGGACTGAAAATACAAAAGAAGAGCTTTCCCGCTCTTCTTTTGCATTTAATATCAGTATTGGTTACTTCAACCCTGTATCAGGGTCATGAATTCGTCTTCAGAGAGAATATTGATGGTGCCGAGTTTTTTCGCTTTTTCGAGTTTGGAACCGGCGTCGGCGCCGACTACCAGGTAATTGAGTTTGCTGCTCACTCCGCCCAGGATCGATCCTCCTTTTTCTTCCACCATCGTCTCGGCATCGCTGCGTTTGAAGCGGCTGAGTGTGCCCGTAAACAGGAAGGTCTTTCCGGAGAGCGCGCCATCGGTCGGAGCCTGGTTTTTATGTTCGTTGGTGAGATTTACACCCGCATTGGCCAGCATATCGATCATTTGTCGATTCTCAGTACGAGCAAAAAAGTCGGCAACAGAGGTGGCGACTTTCGGGCCAATATCCTGAAGGATCGTTAGTTTTTCGACGTCCCATTCGTAGAAGTCAGTTATATGACCCACAGCTGAAGCCAGCGTTTTAGCGGTTGTTTCGCCCACATGCCGGATGCCGAGGCCGAAAATAACCCTGTAAAGCGGTTGCTTTTTTGAGTTGTCTATTGCCTGCTGCAGGTTGGTAACTGATTTTTCTCCGAAACCTTCCAGCGTTTTGACCTTATTCCAGTCGATATGGTAAATGCCCGGTATGTCCGGGAGCAGACCCATTTCGTGGAATTTCTGGACGTTTGCGTTTCCCAGGCTTTTGATGTCCATCGCGTCTTTTGATGCAAAGTGTATGATCCGTTCGACTACCTGTACCGGACAACTGATGTTGATACACCGCCATGCTGCTTCGTCAGGTAGTTTTTCCAATTGGCTGGCGCACGCGGGGCAGATTGTGGGGTAAACGATAGGTTCTTCTGTGCCATCGCGTAGTTCTGATAGCGGTTTTACGATGTAGGGTATAACATCACCAGCCCGCTCCACAAGCACCGTATCGCCAATGCGCACGTCTTTTTCGCGTATCACATCTTCATTGAACAGGGAAATGGACGAGACGGTGACACCACCGATATGTACCGGGTCTATTTTGGCTACCGGGGTTATGGTGCCTACGCGACCCACCTGGAACTCCACTCTTCTCAGCTTACTGGTTGCCTGACGAGCTTTGAATTTGTAGGCTACCGCCCAGCGAGGATGGTGCGACGTCATGCCCATGCGGTCCTGCAGGGCGAAGTCATTGACCTTGATCACCAGTCCATCAACTTCAAATGGAAGGTCATCGCGACGGCCTTCGAAATCCGCGCAATATTCTATAACCTCCCCGATAGAATTGCACACCTTCATTTCTTTTGCGGGCGAAGGAAAACCAAGGTCGTAGAGCCAATTCAATGATCCGAAGTGGGTGCTAAGCGCCTCGGGACGCGTTGTACCTTGTTCCATCGTATAGTCGCTGATATGGTAGAGGATGGCATTCAGGCCGCGCTTGCGCACCTCAGCAGGGTCCAGTATGCGGAGTGTGCCTGATGCAGCATTCCTTGGGTTGGCCAATGGTGCCAGTCCGTCGGCAATGCGCTGCTTGTTGTATTCCTCAAACACCTTTTTGTGAATGACTATCTCGCCCCGTATCTCTATCTGGCGTATTCCATATTCTTTGAGCTTAGCTGAAAGAGGAATCGATTTGATCTGCTTTACATTTACCGTCACTTCTTCCCCCATTACACCGTCTCCTCGGGTGGCGCCACGGGTAAGCAGGTCGTTTTCGTAAATTATAGAAACGCTTGCTCCATCATATTTGGGTTCTATGCAGTAAGTGATATTGTCGGTGCCGGCCAGTTCGCGGCAGCGGCGGTCCCAATCAGTAAGGTCTTCGGCATTGTAAGTGTTGTCGAGGCTGAGCATGGGCACAAGGTGGCTCACGGCAGGGAAACGCTCGCTGAGACCCATTGCCACACGATGAGTAGGGGAGTCCGGTGTAATAAGTTCAGGATACCGGGCTTCGATCTGTTTCAGTTTGGCAAACAGCGTGTCGTATTCTTTGTCGGCAAGAGTTGGTTCATTCTGAACGTAGTATTTCCAATCGGCATAAACGATAACCGCCCGTAACTGGTCGGCGGTATTTTTTTCATCGGCTTCGTTATTATCGAGTAGGTATTTGGCCTTTTCAAAAAGGCGGCGTTCGTCCTGCGCTGAATACATAGCTGCAAAATACTGTATTGGCAGGGAACAGCAAAAGGGCGTTTATGTAGTGTCCTGAAAACGAAAGCGGCGGGTTTATCCCGCCGCTTTCGTTTGAATCGGTATATGATCTCCGTATTAGTAACGAATGTCCATTTCTTTGATCACATTCTTTGCTCCACCGAGTTTGTCGATGAGGAAAAGAACGAAGCGGATGTCGCATACGATCGTACGCTTGTACTTTTTGTCGAATGCGATGTCGCCGCTCATTGCTTCCCAGTTGCCGTCAAAAGCGGTACCTATCAACTCGCCTTTAGCGTTCATACATGGGCTGCCTGAGTTACCACCTGTGATGTCGTTGTTGGTGATGAAGCAGGTGTGGAGTGTACCGTCTTCGTCGGCATATTTGCCATAGTCTTTGTCCTTGTACAATTTCACCAGATCAGAAGGAACATCAAAATCTTCGTCGTTTGGTTTGTACTTAGCCATCAGACCATCGAGGGTAGTGTAGTAGTTGTACTGAACACCATCTACTTTTTCGTAGCTCTTAACAGTGCCGTAAGTGATACGCATTGTTGAGTTCGCATCAGGATAAAGTTTTTTGCCCTTGTTCATCTGCATCAGCTGTGCTACGTATTCGCGTGAAAGGTCTGCCTTCTTGTTGTTGAAGGTTTCCACTCTGCCCTGGTAGTTCTTGCTATAGTTTGAGATGAAGCTGTATGCGTACTTAAATGCGGCGTCATTTTTCAGTTTCGCAAAAGATGGGGCTTTGCAAAAGGCGTTGAACTTGTTGCTGTCGGTAAGGAAGGTATTAGAATACACTGTAGATGTATACGTTACATACGGAGCCTTGCTTTTTCCGTCAGATCCGCCAAGAATGCTGCTGTAGACACCGGGATGTTGGCTCTTTGGTACATTGATATAGTAAAGGCGTGTCATTTCAGCGAACAGTTCTTTGTCTGTTCCCGCTTCGTATTCTTTAACCAGAACACCATAGGCGGTTTTGGCAATGTTGACATACTTTTTCAGTGTGTCATCTTCCAACTTACCGCTATGCCTTTCGTATGCGTCATACAGTGGCTTCAGGCTTGCAGCCATACGTGTGAGTGCAGAAGCACGGAACCCTTCGCTATAGTATACTGCATGTTTTGCATAGGGAGTGTAGTCCGCGTATATCTTGCCAAATTCATTCATGAGGCCGGCATCTTTACCGTTCTTACGCTGCCAATCCATGAATTTTTCTTCACCTGCTTTCTTCTGGTTAACAACGTCCAGACGCTTAAGTTGCTCTGTCTGTCCGATAAAGTACTTCCAGTAGTTGGCGATGCGAGAGTAAGACGAAGTCAGCTGCAGGTATACCTTCTTGTCTTTGTCCATGTGACGCTTCATGATTGCCAGACGCAGGTCACGGCAATCAACAATCGACGGGTTGGTAACATTAACAGCGAGGTCAACACCGTATGATACTTCATAACGGTTGGTGCGGCCGGGATAACCCATGATCATCGCATAGTCGCCTTCGTTCACTCCTTTTGCCGATACGGTCAGGTATTTTTTAGGACGGAAGGGCACGTTTGCCGAATTGTATGCACGTGGCTGGTTGTTCTCGTCAGCATATACACGGAACATAGAGAAGTCGGCAGTGTGACGTGGCCACATCCAGTTGTCGGTATCTCCGCCATATTTACCCAATGATTTTGGCGGCGTACCCACCAAACGAACATCAGTATAGCGTTTGTAGATCAACAGGAAGAACTGATTTCCGTTGAAATATGATTTTACGTTAGCAACCAATTTGCCGCCATCGGTATTTTTTTCTTCGATCTTCTTGGCAATTGCCTCAAATTTCTTGTTGTATTCTTCGCCGGTTGCACCGCCGATAGCCTGCATTACCTCGTCGGTAACGTCTTCCATACGCTGCAGGAACAGGGCTGTAACGCCTTTTGCCGGCAGTTCTTCGTCCATGCTTTTTGCCCAAAAGCCGTTGTCGAGCAGGTTGCGATCTACGGTGCTAAGGGTTGCGATAGCATCATATCCGCAGTGGTGGTTGGTGAGCAACAGACCTTTGTCAGATACCATTTCGGCAGTACAGCCGCCGCCAAACTGAAGGATCGCATCTTTCAGACTACTGTTGTTGATGTTGTACAGGTCGTCTTTTGTAAGGCGGAGGCCCAGACGC
>JBIKSN010000245.1:0-4831 GCA_044348585.1 Flavipsychrobacter sp. | reverse complement strand
ACGCGTTCCTTTATGAGTTGCTGGCGCCGGTTGTGGAGTTTACCGGTGTTCTCTTCTATATCTATCTTATAGTGACGGGGCAGATCAACTGGCCGTTCGCCATCATCCTTATTGTGTTTGTGTACACTTATTCTGTGATGATCACAACATTGGCCTTGTTGTGGGATCAGCTTACGTTCAAATATTATAAAACATGGGGTGAGACCATAGGGTTGTGTCTGATGGCTTTTCTGGAGCCATTTATCTATCACCCGCTGATCATGTTCTTTGCTATAAAGGGGTATTTCAACTTTGTGACAGGAAGGAAACACGTGTGGGGTAATATGCAGCGTCAGGGATTTGGTATGCAGCCATCCAAGAAGAAGGCCGCTGCTGCAACAGGGTAGTAATGTGCGGTTGCTGAACAGGTAATCGGTTTGAAACGAAAAAGGTAAACTAATGAGGTCTTTTGTACGAATATTGATCACGACGCTGGCACTTTTGGTGGCTGCGCATGCAGATGCGCAGTGGCTGAAGATGATCGAGTCATCTGATAATCTATATAACGAGGCGAAGCGTGAGATAGAATTGAAGCACTATCAGAAGGCCATTAATATGTGTAACAAGGCGATCGATATATCGCCGAAAAACATGGATATTCACCTGTTGCTGGGGCACGCGTTTGCACTGGCGGGTAAGGTGGATAGTGCACGTACGGAACTGAACTATGTACTGCAGAAGAACCCGCGGTATCGGGATGCGTATATATACCTTGTGAACATGGAGTCTCAGGCGTGTAACTATCTGCAGGCGCTTGAGTATGCTGATATGGGGCTGAAGTATTTTCCTAATGACAGGGACCTCTTGCTGAAAAAGCTCGATATCTTTATAAAGATGGGTGACTGGATAGAGAGTAATAAGCTTGCAGACTATCTGTTCGACCGATTCTCTACTGACCCTTATATACGAAGTGTTTATCTGGAGTATAAATTGGCTGTGGCGAGACAGTACTCGCACCGAGGCTATATTGAGATATCGAAACGGGCCTATGAGGCAGTGCTGGAGCAGGACCCGTTGAATAAGGAAGCACTGACCGCCATCTATTCGCTTGATATACGTTCGGGTGACTATGAAAGTTCCCTTGCGTATACAAACAGGGCATTGCAGTCTACACCTAACTCTTATGAGTTTTTGATGAAGAAGGTTAGCATTCTTGATGCGATGTCAAGGTATGTGGAGGCGATAGAGGTGTGCAATAAGCTGATGAAGCTATACCCTACTAACAGTGAGGTATTGAAGCTGAATTCCTACATCAGGATGACAGCCGGACGCTTCTACATGAACACTGATCCCTATCTGCTGTTCAGCGGGGTGCTGGAGCGAGACCCTGGCAACACTGAGGCGCTGTATTATACCATCAACCTCGCATTTAGCAGGGGGATGTTGCCCGAGGCGTTACAGTGGATCAATTACGGTCTGAAACGTTCTCCGAACGAATACGAACTTTTGAAGAAAAAACTTGGTATCCTTGAGAGTATGAAGCGATATGGAGCTGCGTCCGGTATTGCTGAGTTGATGTATAAGGACAATCCGACGGACTTCAATAAAGCCAACTTCCTGGAGTTGCGCACGCTTGCTGCCAAGCAGTTTATGAACGACATGGAGTATGATAGTGCGATAGTGGCTTTGAAGTCTGTTCTGTTTTACGACCATACGAATATGTCGGCGGTGGGGTACCTGATAAACGTGTATTCTACACAAAAGAGGTATGATGACGCATTGCGCACACTGGACGAAGCTTTGTCTTACTATCCGAATGACGAGTTCCTTTTGTTCAAAAAGGCGGCTGTGCTGGAAGGGTATCAACGATACGCTGATGCGGCGCAGATATCAAAACAGCTGTTGGAGGCGCATCCTGAGAACAGACAGTACCTTACGAGTTTAATTGAGCAGTCATTGGCAGCCGGGCGTCAGTCTATGCAGTATGACGATTACTACAATACACTGAGGGTACTGCGTGAAGTGCTTGATAAGCAGCCTGATAACGTGGACGCGTTGAACTATGTGATCAACATAGAGAGTGCAATTAAGGACTACGATTCGGCGCTTTACTACGTTGAACAGGGATTGCGTTACTATCCTGATTCGAAAGATTTCCTTTTCAGGAAGTCGCTGGTATATGCCGATGCGCAGAAATACAAAACAGCCTATGAGATATCGGGTGATCTGCTGAAGGATTTCCCATATAATGCCCGTTACAGGAATGCCAATATGGAACAACACCTTGGGGCAGGGCGACAGATATTGGAGACGAGCAACAACAGGGATAGCGCGTTGGTGGAATTTTACAGGGCACTGGAGGTTTCACCCAAGGATACCATCCCAATGTACTACACTATAAATCTGCTATACGATCTGAAGCAGTACGATACGGCACTTACCATACTGGACCGTGGCAGGAAGCTATATCCCGGCAATCCGTTCTTTCTGATGCGTAAAGCAGAGGTTTTGCAGCGGCAGCGGAAGTATGAGCAGGCATGGAAGGTAGCCGATACACTCTCGAAAATGTATCCGTTGACAAAGTATCTCGACTATACCGCGCTTCTGTATGCTTACCGGCTGAAGAACGAGATCGGGTTGTTTTACCTGCACTCACGTATAGTTGATATATCGAATTTGCCCAAGATAAATAGTATTGCAACCGTCCAGTATGCGCGGTATCACCGAAGGGGTACACTTAACCTTCGTGTGAACTATGCAGGCAGGACAACCGGAACTGGGTTCCAGGGTGAAGCTGAAACCTACTACAACCACAACAAGAAGTGGTACTCTTATGCAATTGCAGCATATTCTCCGGACATCCTGATCTTTCCTGAGATAAAGGCGGGTTATTCGATCAACCGTGGCTTTAAGAAAGGATATTCCGGGGAGTTGGGTGTGCGCTACCTGAAACTTGATGGCGGGGACATGATATCACCGATGGCAGGTATTTCGAAAGAGGTGAAAGATTTCTTCCTGAATTTTAAGTTCTACTATCAGGACCTAAAATATCTTGACTCTATCAAGCGCACCTTTTATTCGGGAATCTTCACCGCACGTTATTATCTCAAGGAAAACAGAAGTGAGTGGTTTTCTGCTATGGCGGGATATGGTACAGTACCCGATGATTTCAGTACGAACTACTTCCTCAGTACTCTGGCCACGTTCAAAACCGTTAGCTGCGGGGTAGGCTACAGACGACAGATTTATTATCTTACTACGTTTGGAATCAATGCTACCTGGTACAATATCAAGTCTGATGAAGCAATTTTCAGGAATCAGTACGACATTTACGTTTCTTTGCAGCGACGTTTCTGATAAAACTGAACATATTTAATGAATCTTTTAATTCGATTACTCTTTATATTACTTGGAGTAAGTGCCTGCAGTGGTAGTGCACAGGAAGTAATGCTTGCTGATGCGGGCAGTTCTGTTTATTCAATTGTGGTGCCTGCCGAGTCTACGCCGCTGGAGGCAAGATCGGCCAAAGTACTCCAAGACTATATAAAGCGCATTACAGGCCGTCAGTTGCCAATAGTAAAGGAAGGTGCTCTGGCCACAACCAATGCTATTTATCTGGGCCATACAGCGAAAGAGGGAGTCGTGGTTCCGGGTAAGCTGCCGGCTGAAGCATACCGTTTGAAGATGGTGGGTAAAGACCTGGTGATATGTGGGGGTAGCGGTAAGGGGTTGATCTATGGTGTGTATACACTTATTGAAAAGTACTTTGGTTGCAGGAAGCCGGCTGATATGCCTGCGCTGTTGCCTGAAGGCAAGGAGGTGCACGTGCCTGCCACGCTGAACGAAGACGGGCGTCCTTTGTTCCAATACAGAGAGGCATACTACCCAGCGTTTAAAGATGCAGAATACCTGGAGTGGCACAAAATGCAGCGTTTCGAGGACCTGTGGGGATTGTGGGGGCATAGCTATAATAAGCTGGTGCCTGCAGCAACCTGGTTCAAGACACATCCGGAGTATTATGCGCTGGTAAAGGGTGTTCGTCAGCCTACTCAGTTGTGCCTCTCTAATGAAGCAGTGTTGGGGATCGTGACAGACGAACTGAAGAAACGCATGGCTGCCAACCCCGACGCGATGTACTGGTCGGTGGCTCCAAACGATGATAATGGCTGGTGCGAGTGCGATCGATGCAGGGCAACGGATAATGCCGGTGGTTCTCCGGCGGCATCGCTCATCACGTTTGTAAACAAGGTTGCTGTAGCTTTCCCGGACAAGTACATAACTACGCTTGCATACGGTTACACACATCGTGCGCCCAAAGGCATAAAGCCCGCTAAGAATGTTTATGTCTTCTTGAGTAATATTGATGTGTATCGTCAGCAGGAGATCACCAAAGAACCAACCGCAGCAACGTTCCGCAGGGATGTTCAGGAGTGGAAGGCATTGACGGGCAATCTCTTTTTGTGGGATTACCTTACGCAGTTTACCAACTATCTGGCACCGTTCCCCAACCTGTTGACATTGCAGCCCAATATGCAGTACTATAAGGACAATGGCATCAAGGGGATATTTGCGCAGGGATGTGGCGACACGTATGGCGAGTTTGCTGAGCTGCGCAGCTACCTGATGGTGAAGCTGCTACAGGATGAAAAAGCCGACGTAAAGAAACTTACCGAAAAATTCCTCACTGATTATTATGGACCGGCAGCTAAGTTTCTGTTGCAGTACATTGGTCAGCTACACAGCAACCAGGCAGACGCCAAGACAAGGCTGGATATTTATGGCAATCCTGTGAACGACTGGAACAGCTGGTTGTCGCCTGAGAAACTGGATGCATACAGCAAGATATTGGATG
>JBIKSN010000244.1:0-4837 GCA_044348585.1 Flavipsychrobacter sp. | reverse complement strand
CCGTTATCCGCTTGGTATGCACACCGCATTCCTCTGCGGCCACGCGGCGTATCACCCTTTCGTCAAAGGCATCGGCAGGCAGCAGTTGTATGGATACGGTCTTTACCATGAGCGGGATATCGGGGCAGGGGATCAGTTGTCGTTACCGAAGCTCATTTTCAGGTACCCGAATACCAGTACTATGGACATTGCCAGACTGGTTGCCGAGAGCAGCAACATCACGTTGATGAACGTATCGAACCCCGTTTTGCCGCCCGAGTAGGCAAACTGCAGCCCCCAGAAGATGGAAGCAGGCAATATGATAAGCCCCAGCACCAGATTGGCAATGCGGTTCTTATAGTAGGCCTGAGCACAGAAAACGGCCAGCGTAATGAAGGCTACAAGGTTGAAGTAGCCACCCACCGCGAAGCTGGTGATGAACCATGCCAGCGCCAGGGCAATAAAGAAACCATATGCTATCAGGATGGACTTTGTCAGTTTGTTTGATTCGGCCATGAAACGTAAAAGTAGTTGCGATGGTGGCAAAGATAGCCCAAACCGCGGATAGGTGGTGTAGCCTGCCGTAGTCCTGTTTGTCATTTGCTTGCTTAATTGTTATATTTATACCGTCTTTTAAACTGTTTACTTATGAAGTTGCTATATACGCTCGCATTGGTGGCACTGGCTCAGGGTGCTTCCGCACAGGATTTCTGCAAACTGCTGAAGAAAGAGGTCTCGGATAACAAGGTACAGACCGAGTTCTACACACCCTACAAGCAGAACGAAATGCCGGCTGTAAGGCTGAAGCGCAGTATCAGCAAGGACGAAGAGTTTCCCTACGACAACTTTGTAGCCATGTTTCATGTGGTGTGCCCGCTCGAGGCTATTTACAATCCCACAGCCGATGGTGGCCAGAACGAGAAGCAGGAGAAATCGCTGACCATTGTGTTTGATGATAACTCGCGCATTGTAGACGACACCGTTGACGTGAGCCACGACTTCACCGACGACCGCACCGAGGCCACCCGTTACGTGTTCTACACCCTCAACCCCGGACAGATCGAAGAGATATCCTCCAAGAAGATCTCCAAATTCATTATCGCGGGTCAGGAGAAGACATTCCCTGCCGATAGTGCCAATGCCATTTTGCAGTTTGCCAAGTGCATGAAGACAGCCAAATAACCGACGGCCTTACAGTCGGGATACCGGCATTTTCACATCGTGGTAAAACAGGAACTGCCATCCCTCGGCACGTCCGCGCTCGGCATATTGCTCGCGCAGGGCCATTGCTTTTTTGCCGTCATAGTCATAGCGGGCCACATAGCGCATCTTCATTTGCTTTAATTGGGGGGCCTCGTCGCCGCCAAAGAACACCTTGTCGGTACCGTCGTCTATAAGGTACACAATGTGCTGGGGGCAGTGCCCGCCCGAGTGCATGTAGTGGATATAGCCGTCTATCACCCCTTCCTCACCATCTATCCAGCGCACGCGGCCCGTACCCAATATAGGTTCTATATCCTCGGGATGGTATGAAGGCATACCCGTTGCCAGTGCATGATCTGCCTCGGGGCGATATATGTAATAATCGGCATTGGGGAAGGTGGGCAGCACCATGCCGTTGCTGCGAAAGACCAGGCAACCTGCATGGTCTTTGTGCAAGTGTGTCAGCAGCACCTTGGTCACTGCGGCGGGTTCGTAGCCGTGGCGGCGCAGATTGTCGTGTATCTGCAGCACCCCCTCGGCATTGGTAAAACCGAGGCCTGTCTCCAGCACTATCACATCCTTGGCGGTCACCACCAGGAACGGCTGCACCTCCACCAGCAGCGAACCCGTAGGGCGGTCGGTCAGCACATCGGTCTCCATATTAAACGGTACAAATACCTTGTCGTGTCCTATTGTAAATACTCCTTCAGATAACGGATGGATAACTGCCATGCTGCAAAGCTACTTAATGTGGCGATTGTTGGGGGAGGGGAATTGGGAATCTGCCTGCCGGCAGGTTGGGAATTAG
Organism: Flavipsychrobacter sp.; assembly: GCA_044348585.1. Taxonomy (GTDB): domain Bacteria; phylum Bacteroidota; class Bacteroidia; order Chitinophagales; family Chitinophagaceae; genus Nemorincola. Next base: position 2,847 of record JBIKSN010000244.1, on the reverse strand, counting down.
GATGATGGTTTATACTGAAGTGAATGTCATGGTGAGCCCCGCCGAACCATGGCATTGGTTGAACGTCGCCCTTCGACGGAATTTGAAATCAGTTTTGGTAAGAAGGGTTGCTGAAGTACATATCCTGATTTTCACTACCTTGAAACCACTTAACTCCCACGGCCCATGAATCTTCCAGCATTTTGTTTACGCCCTGCTTTATTTTTTCTCGTGTCTATATGGTCATTCTCAAGTGTTGCGCAGTATACCAATAAAGCCTGGTTGCCAGAAACATTCTTAGTCGCCGTTGAAAGAGGCGATACCGCAGCGTTCAGACACTTATCGCCGATCGCCGGAATCATGTTTGATGAACGGGGCACACTGTTGATAAGTGGTTATGGTGGTGAGGCGAACCCGGTCAGAAATAAGAAAACTACGAAGGCGGGAAAACTCACTTACGAGTTATTGTACGTGCATCAGCATATTAATATGATGTATGAGCCACAGGCACTGGTAGACAGTTTGGCAAGTTCGCGGGTATTTCTGTCGTTCACAGATAACAGGGCGAAGCTGGAAATAAAACACCCCAAAAAGATAAGTGTGTATTATTTCTCAGATCGGTTCAAGGATTCTGTATTCAGAGATATCAGAGGGGCGCAGATATATATGGCAGGTCAAGGAAAACGATAGTATTATTGAATGTTGCCCTTCGACGTACTCAGGGTGACATTTATTTTTTCGCGACCAGATATGCGGACATCAGGGATTATTACCGGCGGGTGAACCCTCTGCAGGAGGCGGCGTAATCTTTAGTTCTCTCCAGTTTTTTGCGGGCTTTTTTTCATTTGCCGTGCCGGGTTGCGCGGGAAATTTTATTTGTGCGTTTTTGGGTGATGGTGGTTGATTATCAATAGGCGTGTGGGAAGTTGGCTGCATTTTGCTTCTCAAAAACTGCGCACTACTTCTCACTTTTGAGTCGGTGCGGGAAGTTTCGGGAGGTGTGTTGTGCGGTTCATCGCCAGAAGTTTCTTCATTGGTTACAGGTGGTGTGGTTTGGGCGGGCGATGGTTGTTCGTCGTATGGGTGGGGGATGCCGCATCGTTTGTAGGCCTCTACGACATCGGGGTCGCTGAGGTATTCTTCCTGACGGTCGAGTTGTAATTCGCTGATGTCTTCCTCCCGGACAGGAATTCTTCCCATGGCATTGAATGTGTCGGGCTGGATATGTTGTGTGTAGACCGAAGCTCTCGCAGAGACGAATTCATCAATATAAGGATGAATGGTGCGGGCGAGTTCGGGATCGCGCTGTGAGACCATCTCCATGAAGTAGCCGAAGAGTTCCATGTTCTCATTTAAGGTGCAACGGTTCTGTAGCTTTTTTGCTGTGATGGTGAGTTTGTGTAATGCTTCTACCTCTTTGAATGTAACGGGATTTGTGAGGCGGCTCTCGGAGAGATAACTCTCGGTAAGGTGTCCGATAATATGATAACAGTTCTCTGCCAGCATGGACGGCAGGTATTTTGCTGACTGTTTGAGTCGGTTCCAGTCGCCTTCTTTGACCCATGTGGAAATGCTGCGTCGGCTGACGTTTAGTAATGTTGCGATCTGGCTGTTGTTGAGGCCTGACTGGAAGAAGAGGGTTTTTGCCTGGTGTTTCTTTTCGTTTTGCATGATAGTGGTTTTATAGGTTCGGGTACAAAGGTCTGTTGTGGTTGGGAAATTGAGGGGGATGAATTTCTATGATATGGCGTTTTTGGGGGTATGATAGATTTTTGTCTGAACCTGCCTGCCGGCAGGCAGGTCGCAGATTGGTGAGATTACGCTGATGGCACAGATTGTGGTTTGTCTGAACTAGGATTGACAAGATTTGAAGATGGCAGGATGGAGGATTGTCTGAATCGCAGATTCGTGAGATTATGCTGATGGCACAGATTGTGGTTTGTCTGAACTAGGATTGACAAGATTTGAAGATGGCAGGATGGAGGATTGTCTGAATCGCAGATTCGTGAGATTACGCTGATGGCACAGATTGAGGGTTGTCTGAACTTGCCAGCGGTAGGCAGGTCACGGAAAAAACGGATTCAGAGATTACACGGACGCCATACGACTGTCGGAAAGATCAAAGCTGGAATTATAATTGAGCGCCTTCAAGATGAAGACGTTCGGAGAACGGGTGTCATTGGAAGTTCCGGATGCGCTGCGCTAACATCCGGAATATCTGCATGTTCTGAAAACAATGATGTAGTATTGCGTATAGAAGCAACTGAATAGCTTAGCAGGCACCAGCTGCCACTGATTGCAGAATAATCAATACACATTTAATATACCTATGAATAAAAGACTCTACTTCTTACTGCTGATTATTATAGCAGGGCTCTGTTCGTGCAAGAAAAGCGGCGATAAAACTCCATGTGATGGTAATCCGCCTTTTCCCAAGATCACAGGACCTGTCTCTGTGCCTATCGGCAACACAATAACGCTGACTGCAGATGTAAAGGGCGGCAAGTGGACCAGTGGCAATGAGGCCACTGCAACGGTGAGTAGTGATGGGGTAGTAACAGGCGTGGCTGCAGGTGTAGTGGCTATCAGGTATTGGGTCAGTGATGCTTGTGGCGCCAGGGGAAATGCGCAGGAAGTTGAAGTAACCGGGCCGGTGTCTTATACCATTGGTGAGAAATATGGTGGTGGTGTGATCGCCTATGTATTGAAGTGGGGAGACCCGGGATATGACGAGGGCGTAAAACACGGACTGGTAGCGTACACGGAGGACTGGGGGCTGACGCCGCTTGTATGGTATAACGGGGAGATGATGGTGACAGGCGCAACGGGCACTGCTATTGGCACCGGAGCTGCAAACACCAGTTCGAT